>JBGCGI010000376.1:0-19437 GCA_045110715.1 Rubripirellula sp. | reverse complement strand
GGAATTCTGCTGGCCGAAACTCAGTCGGATCGCTTCTTTGACGCATACGATGCGATCATCATTGATGAGGCGCACGAACGATCGCTGAACATCGACTTCTTGCTGGGCTACTTGCGGCGATTGCAGGCCAAACGTCCCGATTTGAAGATCATCATCACGTCCGCCACGATCGATGCGGATCGATTCGCTGAGCACTTCTCCGACGAGACCGGCCCAGCACCGATCGTCAATGTCGAAGGCCGAGGCTATCCCGTCGAGATGAAGTACCTTCCTTGGGAGGATGTCGATTCATCGTCGGCAGGAAATTTTCGGGGCTACGATTTGTCGCGGCACGTGATCGCTGGAATTGAGACAGCCAACCAGTCTGGTTCCGGAGACATGCTGGTGTTTCTGCCCACCGAGCGGGACATCCGAGAAGTTTCGCATCAGGTTGCCGGCCACTACAAGCGCATCGGGATGGAAGGCCGTGTGGATCTGCTGCCGCTCTACGCAAGGCTCCCGCAATCCGAGCAGCAGCGTATTTTTCAACCATCGGGTAACAAACGACGCATCATCTTTGCGACCAATGTTGCCGAGAGTTCGTTGACGGTGCCAGGAATTCGCTACGTCGTTGATTCAGGAACGGCCAGGATCAGTCGCTATAGCGCTCGCAGCAAAGTGCAACGATTGCCAATCGAAGCAGTCAGCAAAGCAAGTGCAAATCAACGAGCCGGTCGTTGCGGGCGTGTCGGACCAGGCGTTTGCATTCGTTTGTATTCCACCGATGAATTCGATCAGCGTGACGACTTCACCACACCCGAGATTCGACGCACCAATCTCGCTTCGGTTGTTCTGCAAACCAAAACGCTTCGTTTGGGCAAGCTCGAGGATTTTCCATTGTTGGATCCGCCTCGACCAGAAGCAGTTCGCGAAGGCATCCGCACGCTGATGGAACTGGGCGCGGTTGACGATCGTCAAGAGTTGACCGACACCGGATGGAAGCTGGGTAGGATGCCGGTCGATCCCCGTGTCGGCCGGATCATCTTGGCCGCGGACGAGTACGGTGCACTTCCAGAGATTCTGCCAATCGCAGCAGCGCTTGAAATTCCTGATCCTCGCGATCGGCCTCCGGGAAAACAACAAGCCGCGGACGAAGCACACGCTCCCTTCGTTGATCCGCGCAGTGACTTTCTTTCGTATCTAAGGCTTTGGCGGTACTACGAGGAAGCTCGCGGCGAGCACAGTCGCAACAAGCTAACCCGCGTGCTACGAAAGCAATTCCTTTCGCCGACCCGGATGCGTGAATGGTCGGACGTTTATCGACAGCTACGTGAGATGGCTGCGACGTCTCTCGGTGACAGCAAGGATCAGAAGCGTTCCAAGAAGAAAGTCGGCAACATTCGATTCAGCGAGGACGATGAAAAACTTGTCGACGACGATCGCTACGCTGCCATCCATCAATCGTTGTTGTCCGGATTGCTGTCGGGGGTGGCGATGGCAGGGGATAAGAACGAATACTCCGGTGCGGGTGGATTGAAGTTGTTTCTGTGGCCAGGCAGCGGGATTTTTGCGGCCAAACCAAAATGGATCGTGGCGGCCGAACTGGTCGAAACCGCCAAACAGTACGCTCGCACCGTCGCTCGAATCCAGCCACAGTGGATCGAGAGAATCGGCGCGCATCTCGTGAAACGTTCACACCAGGATCCTCATTGGAGTTCCAAGTCGGGTGGGGCGTTCTGCTACGAGAACCAAACGCTTTACGGTTTGCCGATCGTGACGCGGAGGCGCGTTCCCCTGCCGCCGATCGACCCAGCCACCGCCCGCGACCTGTTGATCGAAAATGGATTGACGGAGCAGCAACTGCGAACCGATGCACACTTCGTTCGACACAATTGGAAGCTGATTGAATCGATCGCTGAGTTGGCTGCAAAAACGCGACGGCGAGACTTGGTCATCGATAGCTTCGTGATCGCGCGATTCTACCAAGCTCGTCTTCCCGAAGATGTCTGCGACCGTGGAAGACTAGACAAGCTCGCTCGATCCATGGAACCACCCGCTTGGACCAAGACACTGCGAGATTCAGCCGGAGTTTCAAAGTGGTTGGATTCCCCGCCTGCTAGTGACGACACCCCTTCCCTGTTCATGCGGCCAGACGATTTGATCGATGTGGTGACTGAGCCCATCACCAAAGACAACTTTCCCGACGAGTTGAACGTTGGTTTGTCGAAGTTGCCGCTTGAGTATCGCTACGAACCCGGATCAGAGCAGGACGGAATCCAACTCAAAGTTCATCAAGCTGCCTTGGATCAAATCAGCGACGATCGGCTCGGTTGGCTAGTTCCCGGTTTGTTGGAGCCAAAACTGATCGGAATGATCAAGTCTCTGCCAAAGCGAATTCGTCGAAACCTCGTTCCGGCCGCCGATGTCGCCAAGAAGATCGTCGACGAGCTCCAGGAGGTGTACGGCGAAGTTCCCTTCATGCCGGCTGTCTGTCAGGCGATGTCGCGACATGCGGAAATGCCCGTTGCGTCGACCGACTTTCAACAGGAGAAGATGGGTGATCATTTTCAGTTTCTGATCACAGTTGTTGATGACGAAGGATCCACCGTTGCGGAGGGCCGAGAGGTCGCGCCGCTGATTCGATCCGTCGGATCAGAATCGGCGGCAGGCGAGTCCTCCTCTGACCCATCCGACGAAAGTTGGTCTCGCGAAGCAACAACAAAGTTTGACTTTGACGAACTTCCGCGTGAAGTGATTCGCTCTCGAGGAGGCGTTCAGGTTGCACAATATCCAGGTTTGGTCGACCTCTTCACGACAGGCGGCGAAGGCGTTTCGACTCAACTCTTCTCCAATCAAGCCGCCGCAGAAGCAGCAACGCGCCAGGGATTGACTAGGTTGTATGCCATTGCCGAACACAAAGAGTTGCGTGGTCAAGTTCGTTGGCTGCCGGCACTCGAGGACTCAAAAATCAAACTTGCTGGTATCGTCTCAGCTGGCAAAATCGAGAGCGCTTTGGTGGATCTGTTGGCGCGAATTGCCTTTGTAGAAAAGCAACCGCTGATACGATCGAAAGAGGTTTTCGAGGCACGCAGAAACGAACGTGCTCAGAGAATTGCCGGAGCCACGCAAGAAGTCGCGACTTGGCTTCAAAAGCTGAGTGAGCACTACTTTGCGGTCCGCCGGGAAATGGAATCTCTTGGTCAAGCGGGACGGTTTGCTCAAGTTCACCGTGACATTCAAGACCAGATGAGATGGTTGGTTCCAGAAAACTTTCTCTCAACAATGCCTTGGCAGTGGCTGCAACACTACCCGAGATACTTTCGAGCGATCGCCTATCGATTGGACAAAGTGCGGAGCTCGGCGGCCCGAGACGCGGAGGCGACCGACATGATTCGAGTTCTTTGGAATCGTTGGTTGGGGGCTCTTCCCGAGGCAAATCGCAATCCGATCGATCAGACTGAAAATGAATTCCGCTGGATGATCGAGGAACTACGGGTCAGTCAGTTCGCTCAGCCTTTGGGGACTTCCGTGAAAGTATCACCGCAGCGATGCGAGAAACTTCTTTGATGAAGGATTGTCTGTATGCCTCAGAACCATCGTGAGATTGTCTAATCTATCGTCAAAGCGTGTGACACTTCATTTGACTCTCGGATACTTGCAGTGCTTGAGATCGCTGATTCCATCGATCGACCAACCGACATTCGAACGTCTCTGATTTCGTTCATGGTGTCAGTCTTCGTTCATTCGTTGCTGCTGGTTCTATTGTGGTTCCTCGTGTATGCCACCATGGAACGAAAAGAAGGCACTTCGATCTTTTTGACGGGATCCATCGCTACTCCTAATCAGGCTGTTGCATTTGATGCGGTTGGACCTACCGAGACATTGCCGCGGACTGATATCGTTGAACAAACGATACCGGTTGCGGAAGTTGCCCGATCACCGGCACCGACCCCGACTGTCGCCGTTAGTTCCAAAACGCTTTCTGATTCTGAGTCGCTCGAACCGATGAAGGAACCAGCAACGTCAATCACACAGCCGGTGGCCCCTTCAATCGAATTTTTTGGTACTCGTGCTTATGGATCGCGATTCGTATTCTTGGTGGACATCTCCCACAGCATGAATGCGCGAGATGGCGAACGATATCGCCGCGCGTATGAGGAACTCGCTCGCTCAGTCGAGAACCTACAGCCCGAGCAGAGCTACTACGTCTACCTGTTCTCGTGGAAATTGACACCAATGTTCTACGATTCAAGTTCGCGAGAGTATGTGGCTGCAGTTCCAGGACACATCAAGCGACTCAAAAGATGGATCAGTGGCATTTCATTGGGAAGCGGAACTGATCCGCGTCGCGCCCTGTCCCTTGCCGCACATCAGAAGCCGGATGCAGTTTTCCTGCTCTCCGATGGGCACTTCAACAAACCCCCGTTTCCGCTATCAGAGACCGGTTGGATCAGTGAACAGGGCGATGTCAGCCAAGAGAACGTGGTGGCGGGAGTCAAACGGTTCTACGGCAACCTCCCGATTCACACGATCGCTTTTGAAAACCCATTCGCACAGTTGGAGATGCAACAAATCGCTGCTATGACGGGGGGCGAACACCGGTACGTCGAAACAGAGTCTCACCATCCGATCGATGCCAATCGTTTTCGGATCGCATTGCGGCATGTGGACGATATTCGGCGAGACAAACGCCAACAGTATCGAGCTCGATTGTCTCACGCTCGAGAATTTATTCGAGACGGAGAACATGCGTATGCGGAGTACTTGGTGCGTCCGTTGCGCAAAGCTCGTCCGGCAGAGATCGTGAATGAGAAGTTGCGATCGCAGGTTTTCGAGATTCTGGACGCTGAACTTGGGGACACTCGCCTCGAGGACTTCGAGGATCCACCGGAACTGTTGGAGCTATTGGCCGAGTAGCGAACGACGAACGTTCATACCGCTAGAATTTTGGTCATCTTCCAATGCGGAATTTTGACTTCGATGAAGGGCTCTCCCACCTTCGTATAGCCCAGCTTTTCATAGAAGCCGACGGCAACGTCGCGAGCGTTCAACTCGATTTGTCGAAACCCTCTTTCAAGCAACTCGGACTCGATGGATTGGATCAGGAACTTTCCAACCCCTTTCCGCTGATGAGAGGTCCTAACCGCCATCTGGCGAAGTTTGGCGCTCATCTCGGAAAGCCGAACGATCAAGGCGCAGGCGATCAACGATTCGTCCGTCGTCGCACCGAAGTGAAGTTGATCCCATTCAGCCTGCAAGTCTTCTTCGGTAAATATCAATCCCAGTGGTGCTCGCAGCAACTCATCGCGTAGTGCGATGGCTTGACGATACAGACAGCTTTCGAATTCAAGCGTTACGAATTCCATTGAAACCACCTCACCTCGTTGACCACAACAATCCAATGACCAACACGACATTGATCACAACGCAGGCCCAGAAGCGGAGTCGAAAGGACAGCTTTTGAGTTTTGTGGCGAAACGTCTGACTGGCAATCAAGCCTCCCGGCCAACCGCCGGCAAGCGAGAGGCCCAACAGTGTATTCTCAGGAATTCGCTGCCGTCCCTTGATCGCTGCTCGCTTATCCCAAGCATACAAAATTGCCGTGATGGCGCTTGCGATCAGTATCCAACTTCCCAAACCAGCTAACATACTCAGCTTGTTTCCTTTCCAAGACCATTCTCACTACCTGCCGGACGCTTGTCCGCCTCTGATCATCATGACCGATGTCTTTCTGGACAACCTTTCTTCGACGGATGCCTACTTTGACGAGTTGGAGCGTTGGTTGGAACTGGAGAGTGAGGCAGAACGAGAGCGAATGGCTCGCCGGCGTGAGATTCGCAATCAATCCAATGTCGAAAGAACCGGCGAAACGCTGGTGCGGATGCAGCTATCGGACCATCAAACTGGGCTGGCGGGACGTTTGTTGTTGGATTTCGTAAAGCCAGGTGGCAACTCGTTGCCCATGAATCGACTGAAAGTTGGTTCACCCGTGGTGATTTCTGATGACGAGAATCCGAAAGACACGGGCGTCGCTGGCGTGGTCAGCCGGCGGAAACATGGTTTGATTCAGATCGCGACCGAGAGTTGGCCGGAAGGACCTTGGTACCGAATCGATTTGTCACCCGATGAAACGACGCGGCGACGGCAGCTAGGTGCGATGGCGAAAGCGCGAACTGCGACCGGCCGAAGCGGTCGCCTGCGTGACACGCTGCTTGGCAAACGTCCGTTGCGATTCCGCGAGCCTGCCAAGGTTGAACTGTTGACTGAGCTGAATCCACCGCAACAAGAAGCGGTTCAATTTGCGTTATCGGCTCAAGACGTTGCCATTTTGCACGGGCCGCCTGGTACCGGAAAAACGACCACCATTGCGGAGGTGATTTATCAAGCTGTCTGCCGAGGCAATCGAGTCTTAGCTTGCGCGCCAAGCAACACAGCGGTCGACAACTTATTGGAACGCTTGGTGGCGATCATGCCGAACGTATTGCGCGTTGGGCATCCTGCCCGCGTGTTCGAGGCCTTGCGGGGACACACCTTGGACGAGTTGGTCGACAATGATCCTGCCAGCGACGTGATCCGCGACATGCGCCGCGAAGTGAAAGAACTGATCCGTGCGACCGAACGTGATTTTCGTGGTCGTGATGGCCATCGCCGGCGACGTGAACTGTTTGCCGAAGCTGGTCAACTGCGTGGGCAAATTCGGGCGATGGAAAAATCCATTATCCGAGCGGTGATTGATTCAGCGGATGTGGTTTGCACGACGACCACGATCGATGACAACTTGCTGGGTGAGTGCGAGTTCGACATGGTGGTCGTCGATGAAGCCTGCCAATGCACGCTACCAAGCATCTGGCAAGCTGTATTGCGGGCCGAACGTTTGGTGCTGGCCGGCGATCATTGTCAGTTGCCACCAACCGTACTGAGTGACGAAGCAGCCAAAGCAGGCATGCGTGACTCGTTGATGCAGCGACTGATCACCCGAGACGGAGAAGAGGTTTTTCGGAGGCTCACCGTGCAGTATCGCATGCACGAATCCATCATGCGATTTTCTTCGGATACGTTCTACGATGGTTCGCTGATCGCTGATGCGTCCGTCAAGTCTCATCGTTTGTGCGATTTGCCAACAGTGATCGAGATGCCCGTGACCGATGGGCCAATCGAATTCATTGATACCGCTGGAGCTGAGTTCGAGGAAGAACTGGAGGCCGATGGCGAAAGCAAACGAAATCCAAAGGAAGCGAACCTCATTGTTCGATTCGTTGGCGAACTGATCGAAGCTGGGATCGACCCAAGCCAGATCGCTGTGATCGCTCCGTACGCTGCTCAAGTCCGTTTGCTAAGAGGACGCTTGGATTTACCGGAACTGGAAATCGATACCGTCGATGGCTTTCAAGGGCGAGAAAAGGAAGTCGTATTGCTGACGATGGTAAGAAGCAATAATCGCGGCGAGATTGGATTTTTAGCGGATACGCGACGCACCAACGTGGCCCTGACCCGAGCTCGCCGAAAACTGATCGTGGTCGGAGACAGTGCCACGCTCGGCACCAACAAGTTCTATGCAGCGATGCTAGAGTATTTTGAACAGGCAGGTGGTTATCGGTCAGTCTGGGAACTAGGGGAGTTCTGACGAGTACGAAGCTCGATCGAAGAACCTTTCGACGCGCGTTCAATCTCTGTTCGTGCGACTCCTGATCAGCCTCGTTCTCTACGGGAATCAGATCCGTTGGAGCGGCTTTGATGGAACGTAAGAATTGATGTTCCTTCTTGCAGAGCGGCAATCGATATTTGCATGACGCTGGAACTTGAGCTGCGCGTCGATCGACGCGCTCATCAAGCCAGTCGGCAAACACCAACTTTGTTGAAACGTCGTACGGTTTCTCAGTTATCTGCTGTTGGAACCATTGTTCCTGGTTTGGGCTCATTCGTCTGAAACATCAACTTCCAAACAGCTTGCCGGCACCAAACTTCATCATGTCCATCATGTCGAAGTCACCATCGCCGTCTTGATCAAAGACCTTACCGATCAACCCGCCGCCGCCACTGGTTTCGACTTTTTGCTCTTCGCCGCGAAGCAGATCGCCCAAGCCGCCTGGGGATAGTTTTTCTTCCTTCTGACGTTTCCCCAGAATCCCCATCAACATCGGTGCCAGCATCATCAGCAATTTGATCGTCTGCCCGCTGGTCAATCCGCTGGACTGACTAACACCGGATTCCACACGTGAGCGACGCCCACCCAAAATGTGATCTAGAATCGCGCCGCCGGCAGTCGTCTTCTCGGGGGCTTGGATCTCCGCTGGCTTCTGACCAAACAGACTGCCCAACTGACCAAGGATGGAACCGTCATGATCTCGATCAAGTGCTCCGTGCAACTGTTGTTGTCCGTCTGGCTGTGCTGCATTGCGAACTAATCCACCCAACAGGGTTGGCAGTGCTGCTCCGATTGCCTGCTGGGTTTGTTGAGGGTCAGCACCAATGCTGCGACTAAGGGTTGCGATCGTGTCTTGGTTGAGGTGCTGGCTAACGAGATCAAGCAGGTCTGACATAGAAGTGGTCCGGTATTTCGAAGAATGTTGTGTCACGAAATTGTAGCCGTGTACGCCAAAGTGTGGGGCAAATGCGAGCGAATTGGGGCCGCGACAAGCTGAGTGTCGATGGAGGCGGCAGCAGCGAATCACCTTGCTCTGGGAGGCCTTCACTTCGTACACATCAGTCATGGAAGCAAGGTTCTACGCAACATGCCTGTGGCCAGGACTCTCGGACGTCTGGTACCGCGGAAAGCTATCAGCCCTACCGGCTGCTGTTGGCTTTGGAGTCGCGATCAATCTGTTACTGATTTCGCGCTACATCTATCCAGGGCTCTTAACGGGCGGCTTGGTCACGATGACGTTTTGGATTGGCGTGGTCGCTTGGGTTTTCTACGTGATTCGCAGCATTCGCGAGCTTCCAGGCAAGATCGCACCCCGCACGATGACCACCGAACCTGATCGGTTTCCGGAAGCTCGTGACGCCTATTTACGGGGCGACTGGGCAGAGGCCGAGAAGCTGATTACCGGTGTGCTAGCAATCGAACCCCGTGATCCGCCCGCCTTGTTGATGCTGACAGGAGTCTATCGACACACCGATCGGCTGGAGGCAGCCGAGATCCTGTTGGAAGAAATCGCTCGTTTGGAGGTCTCAGACACTTGGTGGCTGGAGATCGAGGCGGAGGCAAAGCGATTGAATCGGGCACTGGAAGCGTCTTCGGAATCAGCAGCCGAAGACAGAAAGGCTCCCTCTTCGGACTCAAAAGATGCTGCCGATCTGACAGCGAAATCGGGTATGGCGGCTTGATCTGGGGTCCGAAAGTCCACTTCAAGTGCTGTGAAACCGTTTCTTTTTTTCCACGTGTGTTTGTTTTCTCCATCATATGGAGCAAAAGCTCCTATCCCCCGTTTTTCCGCTAACCGATAGAATCAATCTAGAGAGACCGAACTCCCATCGTTGACGCCCGCTTGTCACGACCACACAGAAACTGGTAGTCGTGAAGGGGGGATGTGGCGTACGGTTTGCTTAAAAGAAGTACTCGAAAGGCACCTTCGCCAAATTGACAGCACCACCCTATTTTCTTGTTTCGATTGTTCACGTGAGCGAACGGGCAAGCCGGGTAAGACGATCGACCTTGTTTGGAGCCACCCACTCCAGGCTCGTGTCGCTACTCAACAGTCTCGCACTTACCGTCTCAGGGGTTTAAAGAGATAACGAAATGTACGAACGATTCACCGACCGCGCACGCAAGGTCATGCAGCTGGCCAACCAAGAGGCTCAGCGTTTCAACCACGAATACATTGGCACCGAGCACATCCTGCTGGGATTGGTCAAAGAAGGCAGCGGCGTCGCGGCCAACGTGCTGAAGAACTTGGAAGTCGATCTTCGCAAGATCCGCCTCGAAGTCGAAAAGCTTGTCCAAAGCGGCCCTGAGATGGTCACCGTCGGCAAGTTGCCTCAGACACCACGTGCCAAGAAAGTCATCGAGTACTCGATGGAAGAGGCTCGTAACCTGAATCACAGTTATGTCGGAACCGAGCATATATTGCTGGGCCTGCTACGTGAACAGGAAGGTGTTGCTGCACAAGTACTGATGAATTTGGGCCTGAAACTTGAGGACGTTCGCGAGGAAGTCCTGAATCTGCTGGGTCACGGTTTGGAAGGTGCGGAAGTCGGCGAGCGCGGCGGTCGGACTGGTGAGGGCGAGACCAGCAGTCCATCTGGCAAGAGCAGTAAGAGCAAAACGCCTGCCCTGGATAGCTTTGGTCGCGACTTGACGGAGTTGGCCAAGAAGGGTGAACTCGACCCAGTCATCGGACGTGAACGAGAAATCGAACGAGCCATTCAAATTCTTTGTCGTCGAACCAAGAACAATCCTGTTCTGCTCGGTGAAGCCGGTGTGGGTAAGACCGCGATTGTCGAAGGTTTTGCACAACGCGTGATTGAGGGCGAAGTCCCTGAGATTCTGGCTGAAAAGCGGATCGTCGTCCTGGACCTAGCGATGATGGTCGCGGGCACCAAGTATCGCGGTCAGTTCGAGGAGCGAATCAAGGCCGTGATGACGGAAGTCCGTCGCGTCAAGAATACGATTCTGTTCATCGACGAATTGCATACCTTGGTCGGAGCCGGTGGTGCTGAGGGTGCAATCGATGCCGCCAACGTACTGAAGCCTGCTTTGGCTCGTGGCGAAATCCAATGCATCGGTGCGACCACCTTGGACGAGTACCGTAAGTACATCGAAAAGGACAACGCTCTGGCTCGACGATTCCAAGAGATCATCGTCGAAGCTACCGGGAAAAAAGAGACGATCGAGATTCTGAAGGGTCTGCGTGGTCGCTACGAAGAACATCACCGCGTTCAGTTCACCGATGATGCGGTCGTGGCTGCGGTTGAAATGAGCGAGCGTTACATCACGGCTCGTTGCTTACCTGACAAAGCAATCGATGTGATCGACGAGGCCGGTGCTCGAGTCCGACTTCGCACCATGACTCGTCCACCAGATTTGAAAGAGATCGACGAAGAAGTCGAAAAGCTGAACAAGGAAAAAGAAGACGCGGTAGCCAACCAAGACTTCGAAAAAGCTGCCAACCTGCGGGATCAGGCCGAGAAGCTTCGCAAGAAAAAGGACCAAATCACCCAGGATTGGCGAGAGAAAAGCCAACAAACCGATGGAGTGGTGGATGAGGAAATCATTGCTGAAGTCGTCAGCAAGATGACCGGTATTCCTTTGACGCGGCTTTCCACCGAAGACAGCCTTCGTCTATTGCAAATGGAAGAAGAACTGCACAAACGTGTGATCAGCCAAGAAGCTGCCGTCACGGCGGTTGCCAAGGCGGTTCGCCGTAGTCGCAGCGGTTTGAAAGATCCAAAGCGGCCAACGGGTTCGTTCATCTTCGCCGGTCCCACCGGTGTTGGTAAGACGTTGTTGGCCAAGGCACTGGCCGAGTACATGTTCGGCGATTCCGAAGCTCTCGTTCATATCGACATGAGCGAGTACATGGAAAAGCACAACGTCAGCCGCTTGATTGGTGCCCCTCCAGGATTCGTGGGCTACGAAGAAGGTGGTCAGTTGACCGAAAAAATTCGTCGTCGTCCGTACGCGGTTGTCTTGTTCGACGAGATCGAGAAGGCTCACCCGGATGTCTTCAACATGATGCTTCAGGTCATGGAGGAAGGTCGTTTGACCGACTCCTTTGGTCGCAACATCGACTTCCGAAACACGATTTTGATCATGACCACCAACGCTGGTGCCGAAGCGATCAAGAACGAATCAGCTTTCGGATTCAGTGCACCGGATGAAGACGCCAGTTACGAATCCATGAAGCGACGTGTGATGGATCAAATCGAGAGAGTCTTCCGTCCGGAATTCTTGAATCGCCTTGATGACACGATCATCTTCCGTCACCTCACCAACGAAGACCTGAAGGGCGTCATCGACTTCGAGCTCTCCAAGGTGCGTGAGCGTCTGATGGAGCGTGGCTTGAACCTGATCCTGACCGATGCTGCCAAAGAGTTCTTGATCAAAGAAGGTAGCAACTTGGATTACGGTGCTCGTCCGTTGCGTCGAGCCATCGAGCAACGCATCGAGGATCCGTTGGGCGAAGAGTTGTTGCGAGGTGCTTTCGTCGGAATGGATACAATCCAAGTCACTGGTATCTTAGAGAATAAGGACCATGACAAAGTCGATGTGAAAGACGTGACCACGACCAAGGACGGCAAGATGATCGATCCCGACGGGAAGCGAGTTCGCGTTGTTCGCCTTGAATTCAAAGGTGAGAAACTTGGGTTGCCTGAGCCAGCCGAACCAGTCAGTGCTGGTGTTGGCGAAGGCGAAGAGTCGGGTGACAAGAAAGAAAGCTAGATCCTTTCCCTACCGATAGAAGGAAAGCGACGGACAGAAATGCCCGTCGCTTTTTTTTTGGATGGTCTGGCGAAGAACTCGCCTGGCTCGAGATTGCCGGAGACGATCTCGTGAACGTGGCTACAACGCCTCGAGTTAGCGATCGCGGGCCATTGGCATGATGACGTAGCCGTAGCCATCCTCGGTCGTCATCAGGGCAGGAGCGGCTCCAGATTCGATTTCCATGATGAAGGTGGCTTCGTTGTCCAGCGCTTTGCAGAAATCAGCCACATAACGATGGTCCATCGTCACCGTGATCGATTCCCCGTCGTAAGCGATTGGGAGTTCGATTTGCGACTCACCGATCTCGGCTGTGCTGGCTTCCAACTTCAACGTTCCGTCTGCAAACGTGAAGTCGATCCCTCGGCTCTCTTGATCGGTCACAATTGCTGCTTGCCGAAGTGCGGCAAAGAGTGGCCCAATCGTCATGTCCAGCTGCACGGCGTTGTCTCGCTGTGGAAACACCTGTCGCCAATTTGGGTATCGACCTTCCACCAGACGCGAATAGATCACCGCGCGAGGCGTGCGGACCAGTAAATCGTTGCTACGGGCGGCTACATCGACGGTTTCGTCTTTGTCGCTAAGAGCTCGCTCGATCAATTGAATCGCTCGTGTGGGCACGATGGTGCTCATGCCGCTGGTCTCGTGGCCTCCAATCGCTTCTCCGCTACCTTCCATTCGCGCCAAACGTCGGCCATCGGTACCTACCGCGGTGACACGGGTATCTTCCATCTCCAGAAGCACACCTCCCAAAGCGTAGCGGCTACTTTCGGCATCGGTAGCGAAAACGGTCCGTTTGACCATTTCGCGGAAGAGTCTTGTGGGAACGACGTGGTACTTGCTTTCCTCAAACCCGTCGACACTCGGGAACTCATCTGGATTTGCCCCTGGCAGCTTGAACTTACTGCGTGAGCCTTTGACTTTGATGCCCGAATCATCGGTTTCAAACGTCAGCGTTTCGTCGTTGTTCTCTCGCAGAATCGCCATCGTTCGCTGAACTGGCAGCAAAGCCGTTCCCTCGGTCTCGATCTCAACGCCGTCTTCCAGATCCAAGCGAATGCCAACTTCCATGTCGGTCGCCGTTAGTGTGATCTTGCTCCCAGCTGCTGTGACCTTCACGTTCTGCAAGATTTCCTTGGGTGAACGGTTCGGTGCGATGCTGGCTGCGAGAGCAAAAGCATTGGTCAGTGATTCGCGTTGGCAAGTGATCTTCATAGAGCGATGGGATCAGCTGAGGTGATTGTTTTTGGAAGAGTCATGTTGTACCCAGAGATTCGATTGAACGCATCCACAGAGGAAGCGATCTGATAGGTGTGGGAGGTTTCTCTCTTAGGTTTAGATATATTTATTTACCGTCGTCATCTTAATGCTCCACTCGGACGTGTTGGAAACAGCTTCTGAGAAAATCTAAAGCATTGGAGTAACAGAAGTTACAACGACCACAAAGTAGTGGAAAACAGGTTGGGCAGGCGTTGGAGAACTGTTAGGGAAAGACGTGAACTGCAACATCAGTGAACAGGCCCAAAGACAGTCAACACTGGGCGAGCGCCAAAGCTGGCAATCAACCAACAGAAAGTGAACAAGTTATCCACCGATAAAAAAGGGAGAAAAACTTGAACCGACAGGTCCAGATAGAACGCTAGGACGTTGTCAGTGAGAGTTTTTCAGTGACCTCATGGGCCGTCCGTCGCAGATCAGCGTCGGTTTCCAAGACAGACTCCGTCTTGCGGATCGCATGCAGAACCGTGGTGTGGTCACGACCGCCAAAGTAGTCACCGATTTGGTGCATGCTCTTGGAAGTCATACGGCGTGCTAACAGCATCGCCAGCGATCGACCACGAACAAGGCTCTGCTTTCGCGAGCTGCTGCGAAGGTCACTCAGCTTGATGCGCATTTGCTTGGCAACAGCCCCTGCAATTGTTGCCAAAGAAACCTCCTGAGTCTTACCGACGATATCGATCGCTGATTGAACCGCTTCCATCGTGGGCAGCGAATCATGCATTCGGCACCATAGTGATATCTGCTTCAAAGCAGCTTCAAGAGCTCGCGTCGGAAGTCCAACGCTGAGGCCAGCATCCAAGACTTCCAGCAAGTCCAAATCGATTTCGATCGCATGATGAACCGCCATTTCGCGAAGCAGCAATAAGCGAGCTTCACCGGCCGGCATCACGATCGGTACGGTCAAGCCAGGAAGTGCTCGGCTGACCAAAACAGGCCGCATCCCCCGGATTTCCGAGGGCAATCGGCTGCAAGTCAAAATCGTTGGCAGCCCTTCGTTGATTCGTGACTCGATCCGCATCGCCAATTCATCTTGTGCGGCTGGCTTGTCCGCCATCAGATGCAAGTCGTCGATGACCAGGATGGAGGCTTCGTTGATTTGTTGCCGCAAGGGCGGAAGATCATCAGCAGCGACCGCCTCAGCGTATTGGCGGGCGAAGTCGATCGCAGCGAAATACATTACCGGTGCGGGTTGGTTGTCGATCGAAGTGGCAAAAGCTTTTCGCGCCGCTAGGTGCATGGCGATCACGGTTTTTCCGCAGCCGCTGGGACCGATCAATAGAACTGGATTGCCAAGTTCAAAGATTGATGTCGTCGATTGAGCGACGAACTTCACCAAGCGATTCTCTTCCCCTGCGATGAAGTAGGGCAGCGATCCGTTGGTGACCCGCGCATCACGCCGCCGACCCAGAACGGTTGGCCGTTCCAGTGGGAAGGAGGTGACGTTGGTCTGCTCGGTAATCATCGCTGACGAAAGGTGGTGGAAGTTTGCCGATCCGGATAGAGGCAAGCATTGTACGGCAGTCTGGGGAAAATGCGAGCCAAAATCCCCTAGTTATCCACATCAATTTATCAACGTAAGTGATTGTATACATTGGAGATAGAGTCGATTGCCCGATCGATTTCATCCAAAGTGGAAAACTTTGACACGCCAAAACGCAGGGCGGAGTTGATTTCCGTCTCGGGTCGATTCATGGCGATCAGGACGTGACTTGGGGGACTACTGCCACTGCTACAAGCCGACCCACTGCTGCAGGCGATCCCCGCCATGTCCAACGCCATCAGCATCGATTGACGATCCACACCGGCAAATGACAAGCAGGTGGTGCCGGGTAGTCGAGGTTTCGACTGACCATGGACGACAATTTCGGGATGACGCTTGATCAGCGCCCGCTCGAGGTGATCGCGGAGGCGAGTCATGCTGGTGATCGAGGCCTCCAATTCATCGGTGGCAAGTTGGAGCGCAAGGGCCATGCCAACGATCAAAGGCACCGGCTCGGTACCGGGCCGCGTTTCCAATTGCTGCTCTCCACCGTGCAGCAGCGGACGTACTTTCACGCCAGCATCGATCCACAAACCGCCCACGCCGGTAGGCCCATGGAACTTGTGGGCAGCAAACGAGACAGCGGCTGCCCCACTGTTGGCGCATGAAGTTGGCAGTTTTCCCACCGTTTGCGTCGCATCGACATGGAGGGGGACACCAGCGTTGCGGCAGATTTCAGCGACTTCATTGATTGGCTGAACGACTCCGGTTTCATTGTTGGCTGACATGATCGAGACCAGCGTTGCGGGCGAGTTATCTCCGGCAACCAGTGATTCCAATTGGTCGACGCGGATTTCGCCCTCTGAATCAACATCCAACCAACGAACCTCCCTGCCGAGTTGGGCGATCATTTCCGCCACAGCGATCACGCTGGGATGCTCGATTTTGCTGATGACGATGGGGCCTGCTTCACCGATTCCGGTGAGAGCCAGGTTGTTGGACTCGGTGCCACCGCTGGTGAAGATGAGCCGGGGACCGCCTGGTTGGTCGAAGCGTGTATCGATACAGCCAGCGATCATCTCGAGGGCGTCTTCGATTCGCGATTGTGCTTTGCGGCCCACAGCGTGCTGGCTGGAGGCATTTGCTGGCCCTGCCGAGTATTCGGTGCCGATCGCTTCGGCCACGCGTGGGTCGATGGCGGTGGTCGCGTTGTTGTCGAGATAGATGGCTGGCAAATCAGAGCTGAAGATTTTGAAAGTTCGGGTCGTCAGGAAAGTCCGCCTTGGCTTCCTTAAGAAGCTGCTGGGCCAACGGGCCACGTTTGGAATCCCGCATGTCTGTGATCAGGGACAGGTATTCAGTTTGCAGGTAGGAGTCGATCTTGTTCTGGAGTTCCTGAGGAGTTTGGTCGTCCTGAGCAATCTCGAAAAGACCAGGCATCAGAATGTAAAGTTCGCGTTCAGCTAGTTTCTGAATCACGGGCCAGAAGATCTTGGCCCTTGGTTTATGGTCGGTGCTCCACTCTTCCCAATAGTTAGCACCTCCATTCTTAAGGTTCAGTTGATCGACCAGCAGATTTGCGTTCGCGGGCGTGGTACCGGTCAATCCGCGGCTGATCGCGACCAGGTGCCAAGTGTTCGGGGCACCGGTATAGGGTTTGATCAGACCGGTCAACCGAACGTGAGTAGCGGTCTTGGGAGTACTGGCAGTTCGCTTGATCGGCGTGATCTGAACGTGCAGCAGGGGCAGCTCATAGAAGCTAAAACTTCGTTGCTGAAAATGTGTGGGGGAGAATTCATCGCCCCACACGTGACCCTGAGTGCGGATCACGATGAACAGAATGAAGATGAAGATCAGCGTCGAGATGATCGTCGTCCAACGCCGAAACCTGCGGCTTTTTCCCGTCGTGGACCGTTTGGGCGACGCGGGTGGGTCGGGACGTGTTGAAACCGAGGTGGACACAGCAGCCAGGTTGGGGGATGTTTCGCGAGGTTGGGATCGAGATTCGATCCGTTTTTGGTGACCAATGAGAATCTACTGTAAGTCATGAAGCGATCGCGGTCCCCTGCCGAAATGCTCAGCCAGCCTATCAAAATAGGATTTTGGCCCAATTCTCGCGCTGGTGGTGGTGGGCTCACAAAGGGATCGGCGGTCCAGCTGATTCGGCCCTACAGCGTGCTTCGGTTTTCGCGAGATCAACCATCGGGGAATGAGGGCGGAGCGGGCCCGACTCAAGAAGATGAAGATCCACGGGTTCGCCAGATGCGAGCGGAAGCGGTGCTGTTGGTCTCGAAGACCCCGATCACGTTTAGAAAACTTGCCCAACTTGCGCACTTGGCGGACGCTACGGAGGCCCGTACACTTGTCCGCCAGCTCAATCAAACCTATGACTCGCTTGGACGAGCCATCAGAATTGAGCAGGTGGCCGGAGGTTATCGGATGCTCACTCGGCCAGCGTTGTCACCCTGGTTGGCAAAACTAGGTCACTTACCACCACTGGTCCGACTTTCCACACCCATGATGGAGACGCTTGCGGTGATTGCCTATCGCCAACCGGTATCACGAGCCGCCGCCGAAGCCGTCCGCGGCGTCGCCTGTGGCGAATTATTACGACAATTGATGGACCGAGATTTGATTCGAATCGTCGGTCGCAGTGAGGAGTTGGGGCGTCCCTATCTTTACGGAACCACCAAACGTTTCTTACAACTTTTCGGACTACCCAGTGTGGAAGGTTTGCCTCCAATTCAATGGCAAGCCCTCCAAGAAGATCCCATCACCGAAGATTCACCGTCGACATCCACGAAGGAGCCTGTCGTGACCAATACTGCCGCGCCAGTTCTCGCAGTAGCTGAAACTGAAACCCTTCCTGTTCCGAACGTCATTCCTATGTCCCAGGACGGCAGCAGTCAGCCTGCATCGGTCATCGAAGACGAGGAAGACGATTTGTATGAGGGAGTCAACGACGACGATGATGACGATGACTGGGATGACGACGATGATGACTGGGACGACGACGATGATGATGCAGAGGACGATGACGACCTCGACGACGACGACCTCGAAGACGACGACTGGGAAGAAGTCGATGATGATGATGACGTCGACGACGATGATGACGAAGACGAGTGGGATGAAGACACTGCCGACGGCGAAGCAGATGAGGAAGAGGAAGACGACGACGATTGGGACTGATCATCGTCGACCGAATCCTGCCGGCGACGCTCGGGGCTAATCGTCACCGAGTTTGAACAGATGCATCAACGCATCCAACAAACCGCGCCGATGTCCCTCTGCTGCATCATCGCGTAAAGAAGCCAGTGGGGGATGCAGCAACTTGTTGATCAATCGATCAAAAGACTTCTCTACCTCTTTGGCAACCGTGGGATCCAGATCCTTCAGTTGCAGCTTGTTGGCCAACCGCTCGAGTTCGTCATTCTTTAATTCTTGAGCCTGTTGACGCAGTCGCTGAATCACCGGCCCGGTTGCTCGGTGATTGATCGCTTGAATGAATCGCTGCGTCTCTTCGGCAATGATCTGTTTCGCTTTGGGCCATTCTTTCTGACGCTCTCGACGATTTCGTTCGCAGGCGTTCTGCAGATCGTCGATACCGTACAAGTAGACGCTGCTGAGGTCACCAATCGCGGGATCAAAATCGCGTGGAACAGCCAAATCCAAAATCAAAAGCACACGATTTTTTCGCTTCGTATGGAGTGGCAAGAAGCTGGCCAACTCCATGATCGGTTCGGGCGCTGAGGTGGTGCCGATCAATAAGTCCGCGTCAACGACTTGATCGATGAGCGAATCCCACAAGGCGGCTTCAGCACCAAAGGACTCGGCTAGTCCGACAGCCCGTTCGTAGCTTCGATTCAGAATGCAAATGTTTGTGGCGCCAGCCTGCTTCAGGTAACGCAGCGTTTCTTCGCCCATGTCACCGGCACCACACAGCACGACGCGTTTCTTTGCCAACGAATCAAAGACCTCGGTGGCAACTTCGCCGACGGCAACGCTGGGCACGCTGACGCGGCGACGATGAATTGCCGTTTCCTGTTGAACTCGCTTGGCGGCTCGACTTGCAGCTTGAAAAACAGAATGAGTTAGCGGTCCGGCTGAGCCCGAGTTGCAGGCCAAGTCATAGGCTTGTTTTACTTGGGACAGAATTTGTGCTTCACCGACAACCATACTGTCCAGACTCGAGGCGACCGTGAATAGATGCTCCACCGCTTCTGGGCCCACACGGTAAATCATTTGGTCAACGACTTCGTCAGCTGGCAGATGC
>JBGCGI010000375.1:0-2664 GCA_045110715.1 Rubripirellula sp. | reverse complement strand
CTTGGCGTTATTGCCGCGCTATTAATGACGTCGTTTGTTTCCGCTCAGGGAATCCAGGGCAGCGGTATTGCTGCTGGTGTGGCCGGTGGCATCAGCGCCGGCGGACTTGGTGGTGGCGGCGTCGGTGGTGGTGGCGGCGGTGGCGGAACAGGAGGCGGCATTGGTGGTTCCAGTGTCGCGCAGGGCGTTGGCAGCAGTCGGGAAACGACGTTGCAGAGTTCTGGCTTTCTGGGCCAAGCTCAAGAGACATCTGGCTTTCTCGGCGCTCAAGGTGCCAACGCAGCCCAAGGCGCTAATGCTGGTGGTCGTGGAACGCAGTTTGGCAACGCTGGCGGATTCGGAAATGCCGGCGGTGGTCGAGGTGGCGCCGGTGGCGGGCAGGGTCAACCACAACAGCAGAGTTCATCGCGAGTGATTCGCACTCGCTTGACCCTTCCCTCGGACTTCCGCCGGATCGTTATTCCCTCAACCCAAATGGTCAGCAACCTGAACGGCCAATACAGTCGAGCCTCCCAGTTGGAAGCCCGTTCGCGCGTTAAGACTGGTCAGACCCGAGCACTGTCGAACTCTAGAATCAGTTCATCCGCTACCGGTCGAAGAGTAGTCCTCCGGGGGCAAGTGGCGACCGACCGCGACCGCGAGATAGCAGAGCGGATGGCGAAGATGTCGCCTGGAGTGGACGTTGTGGTGAATGAGCTTGTTGTGACGAACCCGCGTTAGTCGCGACACCTGCATTTGCATTAATCGGTGACGCAACACTAATCGTGCCCAGCGACCGTGATCGTGCCTTGGCACTGGTTCCATTGCCATTGGCACCTGGCCGAATCGGGTTCAACTTCATTGCATTCGGACGAAGGCCTAGTGGCGAATCATTGCGTCGTTCTAGTTGATCGATGCGAAGGACTCGATTGTCCACTGCGGTTTCACGAGGCTCGGTTACGCTCACCTTGGTCCGATCGTTGAGGTCCCAACTCCTCGGTTTGCGATGGTTGGAGATCTCTGTCTTCGACGACTCAGCAGTTGCGGAAGTGGACGCGGAACTAGATGACGTTGACGATGTGCTAACGCGTTGCTGCATGGATGGCGGCAATTTGATCGTACTCGACTTGATCCTGACTTTGTCCGCATCTGATTCAGCCACGGCTCGAACGACTTCGTGGTTGGCTTCTTTGGCCTTTGGGCGACGGAAGGAAGCCTGAGCGATTTCCGTCACTTGCGCGTTTTGACCGTCGATCGGGTCCGAACCTGGCAGCAGATGACGGGCTTGTTTGCCGACCAGCATTTGCCCTGAACGGTTTGTGAAGACTGGAATCACATTCAGCTGTTTGCGTTCACCGCCCACTTCATCCCACGGCACCCACAGACTGTAAGAGGGTCCAAACTCGGATGGAGAGTAACTGGCGGCGACTTCCTCTGCACTGAAGAAGACCTTTTTCGTCGCCTCCTGCTTGAGTCCTTCCTGATCTGATTTTGTATCGTCAAACAGAAAGACACTCACGCTGCCGTCAACACGCACGGCCCGGTGTTCGCCATCATAGAAATAGACACGTCCGCCCAATCCGCGAACGGGACGCTCGCCAATTTCGTTGAATACGGAGTTCGTCCAGATAGCCACAATTTTGGATGGTTTTCCGTACTGGATCTCTTTTTCACGACCCAGCCAATCACGTTCGTTGTCGCCGTCTGTTTTGAGCGACTGACAACCGACCAAGGTCATGCTGAGCAGGATCGCGCAGTAAAGCATTGGTTTGTTCATGGGATACTTCCATTCTGCATGGGCGTGGTGGAGTAAGAACGCGCCCGATTCCTAAATTGGTTCGACAAACATCCTGATGCGAAACAGACTCTTGTCTATTGCTCAGGAACTTCATCGAATCGATAGAACGCACGCTTCGTAGCCGGAGCGTCGGCCGCACGTGACTGGAATTCCACTGGTTGAACAGTAGGCCAATTCCGCTGTGCAGGCTGTTGCGTTTCCGTCCGCGGTCGCTGGGTCGTCACACGATTGATTGGCGTTAGACGATTGTTTCGCGACGCACCGTTCATGGGCGTTACTCCGTCCGTCGTCGCCTTCGAACCTGGGAATAACGATGCGCTGCTAGGTGACTTCAGCAGGATGCTCTTCGAATTGCGAGCCTGCGGAAGCGTCGGCAACCCAGACGGAAGCGGAGGAGCTGCGCTGGTTGGTGGCGTCAACGTTGTTGCCGGATGGACGACTGGCACCGACTCAGGAATCGGCGCGATTTGCGATGGTGCTTCTGGATAGAATGTGCCAGGCGACATGCTTGCCCCATCGGCGGCTGCCTCCTGATAGACCTGTTGGTCGTCAAAGATCGGTGCGGATTCGTAAGAACTATCCGTTGCCGATGGAGCCATATCCGAGTAAACGGCATTCTCTTCGACCGTATATCCAGGTCCGATGTCCCCGTGTGTTTCGATGACGTTACCAAGACACCAGCTCATGCGAGCCTGTTCTTCCGAGTTGATACGATCGATGTCGCTGTCGTCTCGAATGATGTGTGGCGTCAGAATAATCATCAGCTCAGTACGTTCTTCCGAGATTCCGTCCGTGCGGAACAAACGTCCGAAGAATGGCACATCGCCAAGGTACGGAACCTTACGTTCGAAGGCCGAACGCTCTTTCGTGATCAAGCCGCCAAGGAT
>JBGCGI010000374.1:0-5820 GCA_045110715.1 Rubripirellula sp. | reverse complement strand
CCAAATCGCGTTGGCGGTGATCATGAATTCTGGCACGTTCGGTAGCAGGACGCCGACGCGATCTCCAGGTCGAACTCCCATTCGCTGCAGCATCGCTGCGGCGCGAATCGATGCGCTATTCAGATCATCAAAAGTCCAAGTCTGTTCGTCATAGACAGCAGCGGGATGATCGGGAATCTGTTCGGCAGCATGTTGCAGCAATCCAAACGCGGGCAGGTTCTTATAGGAAGCGATCCCACGCGGGTCGATGTTCCCCGCGCTGGATGTATCAGCTGCAAACTTCGCTGCTACCTCGTTGCCTTTGCGGCCATGGATCAGGTGACCCATCGTAGACCTCCCAAAGTATTCCATCCTTGGGTAACCACGGCGCCCGCTTGGGAGTCAAGCGATCTGCCGTCTCCTAAGAAACGATTCGACGTTTCAACAAAGGGCGGCAGCTTTAGATTTCAGAGTCGAAAGATGCCGACCATTTGAGGCTTGTCGGCTCGGAAGTCAGCCACGTGACTTGAGTAGATAAGTGAGTGCAAAGCGGGTCGGTTGATTCGCTGGCAAATGCCAACATCGACCTCACACACGCAGTGGAAGAAGCGGAGAACCGAGCCGTAATCGCCTCTTCCCCTCGTGCAACCAATTCTACGTCAGACAACCCCAAAGGTCAACTCTTTTCCCGTGTTTTCACATAAGGGCCCAATCCGCAACCTTCACGGGCTTTGCAGATCGGTTGCTCGTGAAGGTTTTCACAAGCGATCATCGCCCAAGCTGCTTGGCTATCGATCCTGGAGAGGGCCTACGCTGGCATCAGTGGTCGTGCCCTGCGTGATCGTGATCATGGGCGACCGCGCCTGTGTACTGCTTGCCTTGGATTTGGATGACGACTGCGCCTTCGGCACCTGCATCCAACCAATCATCCAATTTCGAATCGGCGGACACAAAACGAGATGACTTTCCGTCGGGATCTTCGGCGTCAGGCTTGGCGACCAAGTCGAACGAGGCAACTTGTCCATCATGCTTCAAACTCATGACGAGTTTCTCGGACTCGATCGGCACCTGCTTGGTTGCGCCGCCATCCAAAACGAACAATGCGATCCCATCGTCACTGTGAACCAGTTCGGCATGAAAGTCTTCTTTGCCAAGTTCCACTAGGTCTCCGCCGTGAGGACCGTGTTCGGGATGGGCATGCACGTCTTCCATCGTCGGCGGTAGCTCATCCATCACGATTGTGTCGGGATCACTGGTGTCCGCTACGTTTGGCGAATCCTTGGGCCCGCAACCGAAGATTGTTAAAGCGAAAGCAAGGACTGAAAGCTGACGATACGTTTTCATAGCGGTCTCTTTGGGAATGGATTGCGACTCAGATTCTAATGCTTCGGAAGGCGATGCACACCTTCCTCCGACTGCAAAGCCTTGACGGGAAGAGCCTCTGTTGCCAGGACATGCTCTTGCGAGGAACGGTTCCGCAGAATTTCCTCGCCTGCGTTGCGGCCAACAGACCAGAACAAGGCGGGGCGAACGAAGAACTCTGCCAGCGTGCTGGTCAGCAGACCGCCCACAATCACCGTTGCGATCGGATACAGAATTTCTTTACCCGACTCACCCGCAGCCAATGCCAGCGGCAGGAGTCCGATCCCGCTCGTCAGGGCTGTCATCAGGACAGGCGCCATTCGTTCCTGGCCGGCCCGTTTGACCATCTCTCGCGTCCAGGACTCGCCCTCATGCTGAACCAGATGCAGGTAGTGATTGAGCAATAGAATTCCGTTTCGACTGGCAATGCCGCATAGCGAGATGAAGCCAACCATGGCAGCAACCGTGAGGTTTTGGTCAGTGATGATCAGCGCCGCGACGGCACCAATGAATGCGGTCGGTAGCGCGACCAAGACTTGCAGCGAGAAGTTTACATTGCCAAACAGCGTGTACAGCACCAAGAACATCCCCACCAATGCGACGCCGGAAAGGATGGCCAAGCGGCGTGACGCGGATTGCTGGCTCTGAAATTGACCGCCGTATTCTAAGAAGTAGCCGGGCTCGAGCTCCATGCCTGCGAGTTCCTTCTTGATGTCGCCCACCACATCGACCACGCCGCGTCCTGACACGTTGGCTTGCAGAACAATTCGCCGTCGGACCTGTTCGCGTTTGATCATGTTCGGACCGCTGCTTTCGTAAATTTCCGCAACGGCTTCCAACGGAATGGTGCCACCGTCAGGCAGCGGCACTGCCAGACGTCTGAGTTTCGAGACGTCTTCGCGGAATCGTTCATCGAGACGGACGACAAGATCGAACGTTCGTTGCCCACGCAAGACTTGGCTGACGACCTGGCCATTCATTGCGGTTTCGACCAATTCCATCACGGGGGCCGCACGCAGACCGTTTTGGCTGAGCGCGCTTCGGTCGAGTTCGATTCGCAACTGAGGGATGTTGGTTTGCTGTTCCAGCATGACATCCGCGAGTCCTTCGACGCCAGAAATCCGTTGCTTCATCTCCTCTGCTTTGTTCCGCAGGACGTCTAAGTCATCGCCGTAGAGCTTGATGCCGATCTGTGCTTTGACACCGGAGATCATGTGACTGATCAAGTGAGCCAAAGGCTGCTCGGTGCTGGAAACAACACCGGGAATCTCCTCCATCGTGTGCCGGATCTCATCGATGGTCTTCTCGCGGTCCGCGCCTTCGGTCATTTCCAGCACAAGTTCGGTAACGTTGACACCTTCGGCATGCTCGTCCAGTTCCGCGCGGCCTGTGCGTCGCACGATCGACTGGACGCTCTCGATTTGCATCAGTCTCTGTTGCACGGATTGGCCGATCTGGTTGCTCGTGGCCAGTGAGGTTCCAGGGGCCAACAAGGCGTTGACTTGAACAGCACCTTCATTGAACGGGGGCAAGAAGTCGCGTTCGAGCTGATAGACAGCCATGGCAGAGAAGACGACCAAGACTGCGGCGACTCCCAGGACAGGCCCTGTCACTCGTGTGCTGAAGCCAATCGCCAATCCCGCGATCCCTTTCAGACCTTCCAGCAAACGTCCTTCTTCTGCTTCGGCACCACCAAGGAAAAACTCAAGAGTCTGAATCGCGAACCAAACGACTGGGGTCAACGCAAAGGCCCACCAAAGCGGGTCGCCGGGCAAGCCGAATGGGACGCCAACGAGATGATTTGCCCGCGGGATGACCCAGTAGACGATCAAAGCCGAGATGGCGAACGCCAAGAACGGCAACACACTTTGCCAAGCCTTCTTGCCTGACAAGAGCAATGACGAAAGAACCGGGGTGACGGTCATCGAAATCGCCAGTGACGCGACCAACGAGACGACGTAGCCCATCGCCAGCGGCACGAACAGTTTGCCCTCCATTCCTTCCAAAGCGAAGAGCGGAATGAACACGAGCACAACGATCGCGGTTCCGTACACAACGCTGCTTCGCACTTCGATACTGGCGTCGTAAACCACTCGCAAAATCGGCCGTGGGGAAGCCGACTGCCGGTTCTCTTTGAGCCTACGAAAGATATTTTCGACGTCCACGATGGCGTCGTCGACCAGCTCGCCGATTGCAACCGCCAAGCCGCCCAGAGTCATCGTATTGATCGACAAACCAAACGCTGCGAACACGCAAGCGGTCGCGATGATGGACAGCGGAATCGCTGTCAGCGTGATGAACGTGGTGCGAAAGTTCAGCAGAAACAAGAACAAAATGACCAGTACCAACACGCCTCCATCAGCGAGTGCTTCGATCACGTTATCGATCGCGCGATCGATGAAGAGTCGCTGCGAGTACACATTCTCGATTCGAATGTCACTTGGCAGTGAAATCTTCAAATCTTCCAGAGCACTTGCGATTGCCTCGTCAACGGCTCTGGTATCGCTACCGGGTTGCTTGTTGATCGTCAGCACGACAGCTGGACCACCTTGCAAGTTCTGGTCTTCGTCACGAATCAATGTCGACGAGTCTCCGCGCATGACCTGCGGGGCTTTGACAACGCGAGCGACTTCGCCCAGTGTGATAGGACGTCCCTCACGCATGGTGATGGCGACGTCACGCAGGTCTTCGATGCTGTTGATGCGTCCCAGACCTCGGACCAACAATTCGTTGGCTCCTCGTTCGTCCAAGTAGCCACCGGTCGCATTCGAGTTCGACTCGGCAACCGCAATGTGGACTTCTTCCATGGTCAGACCAAACGAACGCAATGCGTCTGGATCGACCAGCACCTGAAATTGCATCCGACCGCCGCCCATCGTGAACACCTGAGACACGCCGGGGATGGTCAGCAGTCGTTGCCGCACGACCCAGTCGGCAAGCGTGCGGACTTCCATGGGTTCGGTCTGGCCCCCTTCGCTCCACATGCCGTACATCAGGATCTGGCCCATGATGGACGAGACGGGCGCGAGCGTTGGCTTGACACCCTTGGGCAGATGCTCGGCGGCCAACTGCAATCGTTCGTTGACGACCTGCCGGTCGTTGTAAATATCGGTGTTCCAGTCAAACTCCACATAGATCACCGACAACCCAATACCGCTGCTGCTGCGGACGGCTTCCACGCCACTTGCTCCGTTGAACGCCGTTTCCAGAGGGAACGTGATTAGCGCTTCGACTTCCTCGGGCGCCATTCCCGGCGCTTCGGTGATCACAACGACACGGGGCCGATTGAGATTCGGGAACACATCGATCGGCAACGTCGTTGTCTGCCACGCGCCAACGCCAAGCATGATCACCGCCATCGCAAGGATGATCAGCCGATTGCCAAGCGAAAATGAGATGATTCGATCAAGCATGAAAAGTTAGCGATTGCCGAGTGTAGGTTGGCGAGAGCGGTGAAGGCGACGTTCGTGCGAGCCGGTCCAAAGAATGGAATTCGATGACTCGAATCCCGGATCTCAATTCCTTAGTGGCTATGCCCTGCATGGGGATCGATCGCTCCACCGGACTTGTTCTTCAACTCCATCTGCAGTTGATGGGCACGAGTGACCGCGATGAACTGACCTGGCCAAACTTGGCCGTCGTTGGCAATCGCAGCGTGAACGGAATCCATCGCGATCACGGCAACGGGAATCCGATCAAAGTGGTCGCCGTTTTCCACAAACAGGTATCGCTCGGCTCCCTCTTCAGCGACGGCGTCTTTGGGAACGACCAACGCGTTTTCGATTCGCGAGGTTGGCAGACGCACAGTCAATCGTTGCCCAGGCTTGTAGTACCAGCTGACGTAGCGTTTACCGCCACGATCTTCAGCGCGTTCGACGCGGTTTTCCAGCGAGACATAGAACGGAAGTGCTCGGGAATTACGATTCACTTCGGTTCCGATGTAGTTCACCTTCAAGCCATCGATCAACTCGGGGGCGTCGCCAGAAGACGAGATCACGGCCTGCAAATCGGCCCCGGCATCGGCTGCTTGTCGCAACAGTTTTCCATCGCGTTGAAACGCGTGTCCTTCGATCAAAATCTGGCTGAAGTCGGATAGCTGCGCCAGTTCATCACCAGCGGTAACCGATTCGCCGCGTCGAGCGTGCAGCTCGGTAACGAGAAACTCGGCTTCCATGTGCGGGGGATGAGACGGAACGACCGGCGGCTGAAGCAAAGACGCATAGCGTTCCGAAGAAGACTCGGCGAGTCTTGCATTGGCCGAACCTAGCGATTCGTGATGGATCGAATTGTCTGCGTGCAGTGTCGGCGCGTAGACGGTGACTTCTCTGACCAGTTCACGAGTTCGTTCGATGCCGGTGATTTGATCTTCGGTCAAACCGTGCAATAACATCGCTTGCCGAGCAGCACGGACGCCGACCATCAGCTTCTCGAGCTCGTACTTTCGCGCGATCAACGTCTTGCCCGCGATCGCACCCGAAT
>JBGCGI010000373.1:0-10183 GCA_045110715.1 Rubripirellula sp. | reverse complement strand
GATCGTCTTGCCTTCTTCATTGAGCGATTCAAAAAGATCGAGGACTTCTGCCGTGGTCTTCGAATCGAGGTTTCCCGTTGCCTCATCCGCAAGAACAAAAAAGGGATCGTTGACCAGCGAGCGAGCGATTGCCACTCGCTGTTGCTGTCCGCCGGAGAGTTCGGTGGGGCGATGATATAGACGATCACCAAGTCCTACTCTCTCAGCCAGTTGCTTGCACTTCTGAAGCGCGTCCTTACGCAGCACACCTTGGTACTGCAGTGGAACCTTGATGTTCTCTAAGACGTTCAACTGCTGCAGAAGATTGTAGGATTGAAAGACGAAACCGATGCGACGACCACGGATACGGGAGAGTTGATAGTCTTCGATCTTCGCAACATCCTCTCCTGCTAAGAGATACTTGCCACTGGTCGGGCGATCGAGGCAGCCAAGCACGTTCAGCAGAGTGCTCTTCCCTGAGCCCGACGGTCCCATGATCGCGATGTACTCGCCTGCCGCGACATCAAACGTCAAGCCTCTCAACGCGTGGACGGTCTCGCCTTTGAGAAAGTAGCTTCGGCACAGCGCTTCGACGCGAAAAGCGACCGTCTCGGAACTGGTCCGATGGGTTGGAAGTTTCAGTTGATCGCCGGAGGAAGCCATGTGAGATTGTAACGGGCTATCGGTGAGGAATAGGTTGCAGATGTTGCATCATGAAAGGCGGTCGGGCGTCGCCGACGTCCTTTGTTCGGAGAAACCAGGTTCAGATTTGACGAAGGTTACCGTCGAAACAAGAAATCGTGGACATCCGTTTTCCAAGTCAAGCATGAAAAGAGACTATTCATGACGGAGTGCCTCGATCGGATCTAGATAGGCCGCTTTCCGCGCAGGATAAACACCGAAGACAACTCCGACGCCGAGCGAAATCCCAAGTGAGAGAATGACAGACCAGAGGGCGATGCGAGGTTCCAGTGAGTGCACGATTGGCGGCAGTGCCTCCGGTGAAATCGCCGTGATCACCGCTTTCAGCATGCGGAAGATCGGTCCAACAGAGAGACCAAAGAGCACGCCGAGCAAACCTCCGCTGGCCGTCAAGACAACCGTCTCGATCAGGAACTGGCTGATGATATCGCTACGCGTCGCGCCCAACGCCCGACGCACACCAATCTCACGCGTTCGCTCGGTAACCGTCGCCAGCATGATGTTCATGATCCCGATGCCGCCGACCAGCAGCGAGATACCTGCGATCACTACCAACAGCACATTGAACATCGTTCGAGTTCTTTCTGCCTGGCGGAGTAGTTCACGAGGGACCACGACGGCGTAGTCTTCCTTTTCATGATACTTCTTCAGCAGTGTTTCGATGATCTGCGCGGTTTCGTCGACCTCTTCGATGTTGTTGACTTCGACGGTGATCTGGCTGAGTTCAACGTCTTCGCCGGTGAAGTTCATCCCCTGTCCACCGCCAACCCGTTTCATCACCAGATCACCAACACGCTGGCGAAGCGTTTGGAGTGGGATGTAAGCGTCCAAGTTATAGTCGCGAGAATCGAGACTGCCTCCGATCGCGGCTGAAGCGGTCCGGTCTCGCGTCTGGCCAATCACGGTATAGAATTCGCTTCCGACCCAAATCGAACGCCCAATCGGGTTCTCATACGGGAATAGTCGCTTGGCCGTATCGCTGGCAAGTACGACAACTTTCTGTCCACGGTCCCGCCGTGAAAGCCAACGGCCGCGAGCGATTCCTAAGCGGTTGAGTTCCAGATACTCTTCAACGCAGCCAACCAGCTTGGCATCCGCAGTACGGTCATCCAAACGCAATTCAAACCTCAGCTCTCGCATCGGGATGGCGCGACGTATGTTCGGGATGTTTTCGACGATTCGTCGGTAGTCCGCGCGTAGCAGACCATAAGTCTTGACCCGCTCATTGGCATCTTGTTCGCTGCCAGCGTTGGGTTGTTTGGTACGAACGATGACGTTCTTTGCACCGAGTTCAAGAATCTGCTGTTGAGCCCGGTAGCTGACACCTTCTCCCATCGCCACAAGCCAGATCACAG
Organism: Rubripirellula sp.; assembly: GCA_045110715.1. Classification (GTDB taxonomy): domain Bacteria; phylum Planctomycetota; class Planctomycetia; order Pirellulales; family Pirellulaceae; genus Rubripirellula. Next base: position 8,147 of record JBGCGI010000373.1, on the reverse strand, counting down.
TCGATGTGCCGATAAAGATCCCCAATGCAGCAAGACCCGCTCGCAATTTCTGGACGAGCAGACTCTTGATGCCAAGCAGAACGGTTTGGAAGAATTGAGCGAACAACAGTTCGGTGGGGTTGGAAAGTGAGTGGTTTCGAAGTGTGAAGCTCGTCAAGAGTTTCGACATCTCTTTTGCCGCGACGCGTAAACGGTCGCCGAATTGCGAACATAGAGTTCTGCCCGAGTTCAGGCCTGTGGACTCATGTCCAGCGGCTCACGACAATGTGCAAGCGAGACCGATAGATCCTCAGGAGTTGGTCGCACCTTTTAATTGGGGATTGGGTCGGGGGTTACTTCGGCACCATTGGTCTCCGCTACCAACTGCTCGTGGGCGGATGGATTCAGCAGCACAATGTCTCCTTCGACTAGCCCATCGGTAACGATGGAAAAGATCTCATTGCTGTCGCCGATCTGGATCTGCTTGCGGATCGGCGCTAAGTTTTTTGAGCCTGCCGTTGGCTGTAGCCAGCAAAACGCTTTGTCGTCTTGTTCGACGATTGCGGCGACCGGAATCAGCAGCACGTCTTGATACTCGGCAACGGTGATTTCGACGTCGGCGCTCATTCCCGGGCGAAGTCCTTCTTCATCGGGAAGAGAGACGACAGTGTCGTATCGTACTTGGTTTCCGGTCCACCAACCGGCCGGCTTGGTAATACTTGCAACATTGGAAACGACACCCTCGAGGCTACCTTCGGCGAGAGTCACTCTGGCCTTTTGGCCGTTCTTGAGTCGTTCTACTTTTGATTCGTGGACGCCAACTTTCACCTGCATCTGCTTCAGGTCAGGCATTAGCAACAGCACTTGGTCTTTGTGCACATTGGTGCCTTCCTCAATTGGTCCTGATTCCCACTTCGCGGCACTCGGGTGAATGACAAGTCCGCTGCGATCAGCTTTGATCACACAGTGCTGGAGTTCTTCCACGGCCCGATCACGACGCGACGTGTCCGCCATCGCTCGTTCGACGTTCGCTTTGTGAGTCGCCGTGACGGAGCTCAAATCGCCATTGAGAGTTTGCATCTGTTCCTTGAATGTGAACTTCTTCAGCACGTCCAACTGGGTCTTCTTTAGATCCAGGTTCAGCCGAGCCTGCTGCTGGGCGAACTTCTTTTCTTCAATTTCCAGTGTGCTGTTGTAACCACTGCTGGCCATCAATGTGACGTGCCGGAGTCGATCGCCGGCACTGCGCAACGCAGCCTGTGCGACGGCAACGTCCTTCTCCAACGTCATCAATTCCGCGTGGTAGCGTCCCTGTTCATATTCGGAGACCGCGAGTTTTGAACGCGCCAAGCGAGCGGCTGAGCCGTCCGCGGCTGATTGCGACCAGTTGGAGTACTTGGTTCGTTCGTCGATTTGTTCTTGGATCCCAAATGAATCGAGACGAACCAGTTCGTCACCTTCCGACACGAATGTGCCGCTTTCAATAATCCAAAGCACGGTGTTGAATCCGCGCACCTTGGACTTCACTTCGGTGTTCTCTGCACTCTCCAGTGTCCCTTGCTCACTGACCGTGACGACAAGATCGCCACGAGAGAGTTGATGGGTCAGACCAACCCGCTGGCCACTACTGCCGTAACTTCCCGCAAGCGTGACGGCCGCCCAGCCGACTGCGGTCAGCAACGCGATACCCGCTGTCAACTTCAGCAAGGAAGTCAACACGGCAGGTTGGCGATTCGGTTCTGGGAGTTCGGGGTGGTTCACGCAATTCGTTTTCTTTGACGACTGTCTTTGTTTCGTGAGCCGCAACGCACAAACGGCATCTGCACCTTGCCCAGCGGCTCACGATCAAAACATCACGACTATCACAGATCGTAGAAGCGATCGTTTTCTTTGGCAGCCTGCAACGATTTCGCTGCTTCGAGCTGTGCTTCTTCAACATTGGCCAAGGGGTCAAGGATCACTTCGTCACCTTCAGATACGCCTTCTTCGACAACGACGAACATTTCGTTGCTATCGCCTAGTTTGACCGCGCAACGGCGGAGCCCGGAATCTTCTCGCACCCAGCAAGCGAAACCCTGCTGAGTTTCGATCACTGTGGTCGTTGGGAGGGTCAATCTGTTTTCGTGCCTTGCGACGATCACTTCGACTTCGACACTCATTCCAGGTCGAAGGCCCTCTGACTCAGGTAACGCTACGATTGTGTCGTACTTGACGACGTTTCCACTCCACCAAGAAGCTGGCTTGGCAACCGCTGCGATGTAAGTCACCTCGCCCGTCATTACCTTTCGATTAAGCGTCACGTTCGCTTTCATCCCCTTCTGCATGCGGTCCACCATCGATTCATGGATGCCGACTTTCACCTGCATTTCCTTCAAATCGGGCATCAACAGCAACGTCTGGTCTTTGCGTACCGTAGCGCCTTCTTCGATCTCCGGTGTGTCTTTCCATTCTTCGCCGGTGGGATAGATCACCAACCCCGAGCGTTGAGCAAGGATCGTGCAGTTCTTCAGTTCGTCGCGAGCCCGTTGCAGTCGATTCTTGTCAGCCAACGCTCGTTCGACGTTCGCCTTGTGCGTTGCCTCTGCCGCGGTTAACTCGCCTCCGAGCCGCACCAGCTCTTCTTTCTTGGTGAAGTTCTTCAAGACGTCAATTCTGGTCAGAGTCAACTCTACATTCAGGTTCGCTTGCGAAACGGCGAACTCTTTTTCTTCCACTTCCAGTTCACTTGAGTATTCGCTTCGCGACATCACGCGGGAGTGTTTCAAGCGATTCTTCGCATTCAGCAGTCTTGATTCGGCGATCGCAAGCTCTTTCTGCAAGGAGGACAGCTCTGTTACAAATCGGCCTTCCTCATACTCCGAAACAGCCAGCTTGGCCCTGGCCACATCGGCGCCGGATCGAGCCACCTGAGACTCAGCCAGGTGATAGAACTTCGTCCGCTCACTGATTTCTTCTTCGATCGCGAGTGTCTCCAACCTTACGAGCACCTCGCCGGCTTGAACCTCCGTGCCGCTTTCAACGACATAGGTAATGGTGTTGTTGCCGCGGACTCGGCACTTGATTTCGGTGTTGTTGGAGCTTTCCAGTGTTCCCTGTTCGGTGATCGTCACCAACAACTCGCCACTGGTGACCACGTGAGTGGAACCCAAGTCGGATGTTGACTGTGCACCGAAGCCTGGGAACAGCAAGCCAGCGGCGATGGTTGACAAGGCGATCAGGGCAACCATGAACGCGACGACTTTCATCATTGCGTCTCCACTTCTTCGGGAGCACTTTCGCTGCTGCGTCCGTTCGTTTCGGTTTCCCGTTGCCGCTGCGCAAGTGTTGCCCGCGCATCGTTTTCCGCTTCTTCGACTAACGCGGTCGGATTCAAGATGACTTCCTCGCCTTCATTGAGTCCGGCAACAATCTCGATGAAGACGTCGTTACTGTCTCCTAGTTCGAGGACTCGTCGCTGCGGTCCATCCTGGGACTGTACCCAACAGAACTCTCCTTCCTCGGTTTCGACGACTGCTGCAACGGGTATCGTGAGGATGTTTTCGTGGACTGCCAAGATCACGTCGACTTCGGCGCTCATGCCCGGCTTGAGTCCTGCGTCGGATGGAAGTTCGATCACCGTGTCGTACTTGACGACGTTTCCGGTCCACCAGCCGGCTGGCTTGGTCACCGATGCAACTTCGGATACTTTGGCTTCCAGCGTTCGGTCGGGCAAAGTCACAACCGCTTTGATTCCCGGTCGCACACGGTCGATGACCGATTCATGAATCCCCAGCTTGACTTGCATCTGCGTCAGGTCGGGCATCAACAACAGCACCTGATCTTTTCGCACCGTTGCGCCTTCGGTGATGTCCGGAGTCGTTTTCCAGGACGCGGCCGATGGGTAAATGACCAGGCCACTCTTTTCGGCTCGAATCACACAATCGTCTAGTTCTTGTGCGGCACGATCACGGCGTTTGACTTCCATTGCGAGTCCCGCTTCATCGGCCGCAAGCTTGGACTCGCTGGCCGTCTTGTTACCGTTGAGCGTTTCCAGCTGCATCTTCCGTGTGAAGTCTTTTAGCACTCTGATCTCGGTCTCTTTGACCTTCAACTCCAGTTCGGCCTGGGTCACCGTGAAAGCGTTGCCTTCGACTTCCAACTCGGTCGCGTACCCTTGGCGAAAAAGAGTCTCGGACCGTTCACGCATCTTTCGCGCGGTGCGGAGGTTTCGCTTGTGTGCCGCAAGTTCCTTTTCCAAGCCTTGAAGCTGAGAACGAAATCTTCCCTTCTCGTAGGCTTCGATCGAGATTCTGGCCTTTTCGACATTGGCCTGTGTTTGAGCCAGCGTTGCCTCCGCGATGAACGTGTTGGTTTTCGTAAGACTGTGTTGTTCTTCAATGACTTTGGTATCCAGACGCACCAACTCCTGGCCCTTCTCGACGACAGTGCCAGCTGGAACCACGAACGTGACCAAACTGAAGCCACGAACCTTGCATTTGACCTCGGTGTTGTTGGAACTCTCAAGAGTGCCTTGTTCGGTGACCGACACGGTCAGGTTGGCGCGAGAGATCGTATGCGTCAAAAGGGAATCTGAAGCGTTTGACGTGCTCGGACGCGAGGCGACGAAACCCGCGGCAGCGATGATGCCAATCAGTCCAGCAACAACAACAGCCCGTACGACCACACGTTCCCTCGAGGCATGCTCAGGACGGTCGTGAAGCTCGGGCGTTGCCTGAGTCTCAGGAGGTGGGAGTGTGGTGACGGACATTTTCGTAAAGCTGACAACAAACGGAACACTCAACAACAGTCAGACGCATTGCATCATAATCTATGACCATCAAGTCTCATGAGTCGTGGACACCATTCTCGGCTTTTTCAAGGTATTCATGCTCGAGCGACTTGATCGATTGCATGCCTCCGCTGGTCGCAAAGCCTTCCACAGACGGCCCTCTCCGGAGCGGAACCGAGTGCGGTGGAATCTCGAACTTCACACTCAACGTGCGTCTCATGTTGCCTCCCCCTGCTCGGTCGTTGGGTCCGTCCATGTCCTTCGCTATGTCGCATCAATGACGTCGATCGGAACTGGCGGTGGCAGAACTTCGATCATCGTGGGCTCGATCATCTCTACTTCGATCATTCCCATTTCATCGGGCAGCTCCTGAGCTCCAAAATCGGATGCGTTCTCGATCCAGCTGCCGTTGGGGTCAAGCTGCATGACGCCGAGTTCTCGGTACAAGCGGAGACGCGCGGCGTAGTAGTTCAACCATGCCGACAAGAAGCTGTTCTGCGAACTTTGCAGTGATCCCTGAGCGCTCAAGAGGTTGATCGCGGTGGTGGGGTTGATCTGCGGCCTCGAGCCAGGTTGCCCCTGAGGAGGTGGCGTCAGCAAGGACAATTGCGTTTGGTCAACACGTCGCAACGCGATCGAAACCGCTCGACGCTGAATCTCCAATTGCAGCCGTCGTTGCTCCAGCGTTCGCAAGAGCGCTCGCAAGCCCTTTTGTAGCGAGTCACGGGATTGGATCAGGCTTCGACGGCTGCGTTGATATTCAATCAGTGTTTCGCGGTATCCATTTCGCTCCAGCAGTCGTGCCAGCGGGGCATCGAATTCAACCCCAAGTCGCAGTGTGCTAGTCGCCGCACGAAAGTCGACGGGATTGTTCCTCGCCGTCCGCACGTCTCCGCCTCCAGTGACGGTCAGATTCGACTGCAGTGCATCGGCGGCAACCTGGATCGCACGCCAACGGTCTACCAGCGCGGCACGCCCGTTCATGAAGTCTAAGCGATTCGCCAGGGCAATCTCGAACGCGGCTTCCGGTTCCAACACCACCTGTTCCACCGAAATCACTTCGAGGCGAGCTTGTGCTGGGACCAGGGATAGACGTTCGACCAATTGCAAGTACGACTGAATCCAAGCGGTTAGCCCTCGGACCGTTTGGACTCGCGTCTCGGTTGAATGTGTTTCCTCTATCTGAGCCAGACGCTCGACCGCAGCTTCAAAGCCGTCCTCGCCCGACTCCAGTTCTTCCAAACGTTGATGCAAACGCTGTCGATCACGTTTGAAGAGTCTCTTTTCATCATCTCGCATCAGCCTTTCACGTTCCGGAACGATGGCTTCCATGCGGTCAAGATCAGCGCGGGCGCCCGCGAACAGTTCCCGAACGGGAGCAACGAACTTCTGGATGTCTTTCAGGACGAGCTCTGGCTCCGATGAAATTTGGTTCGTAGCTGATTCAAGAACAATAGCGCCTCTGCACAGTTGCAACGTCTCCGAAATCCAATCGTAGTTCTCAGCAACCGACGCTTCGTGGTTCTCGGCGGTCAAACTCTCTGCAAGAACCTCCAGTCTTATCGCGGCGGCTTCGAATTCGTTCTGAAGCTGCTCTTCGCCAACTTCCATCCGATCGGTGATTCGCTGCAGTGCTACATTTTCAGATTCTTCAAAATCGCTGAATTCACCGTTCTCCATGGTTGCGGCGTCTTCGCCCGCAAGCCCTTGAACGCGGCGACCGACGGCTTCCACCAAACCTTGTAGCTGACGCAGTGTCGTCTCGACCTCATCGACGTCTTGGTCGGGAAGACTGGCGAGGTTCGTTGCCAGTGCTTTTGAGCGGGTGCCGAGATCCGTCAATTCGCCGATCTCGCCAATCCGATACTGCACGTCTAGCAGTGGCTCCAGAACCGGATTGGCTCCAATGGGGATGAGTTGAAACCCCTCGACCAGAGCTTCGTCGACATCGACCGGCAAGTCTGCTGGCAGGCCTAGCGTTCCGGTCTTGTAGTTGTCAACGGCGAGCTTGAGCAAGTTGGTTTGGTCGAGCAAGTTCGCCCGCGTCACTTCGATATTCTGCCGGAACTGGTCGACCTGCACGATGTCAATCAGTTCATTGTCGTACAACGCCTCGAGCCGATCTAGCGTGCGCAGTTGCAACCGAAGGTTGTCCTCGGTGTTTCGTATTTGCTGTGCTTGCTGCAGCAGGCCCAGATACCCGTTCACTCCGCCAAAACCAGAGAACGACTGAAGCGTTGTACTAGGCGATCCACGTTGCGGGCTGGTAACGCCCAACTCGCCAACCACAACCTGCGTGTAGAAGCCTTGTCGAAACTGGCTGTATGCTCGCAAGTTTCCTAACAACCGTCGTTCACTCAACGTGAGCTGTTCAAGTGCGATGTCTCTGCCTGCCCCGCGCAGCAGAGGCTGTATGAAAGAGAAGTTGGCTAAGGAACTCGCGAGACTCACGTCGCCGCCGGTAAACTCGAACACAAACGAGTTTGCAAAACCGACCAACAAGTCACCTGCTGTCGCGAACCGTCGCCGAGCTTCCAAGTCGGTGGTCAAACTGAGGCGGTTGCTATCGACCCCGTTGAACGGCCCGGTGACCAAGTACTGACCGGCTGCTGGCACAAATGTGATATTCGACGGCACAACCTCACCGCGGTGGTTGTAGGCGACGTTGTGACCACCAAAGAATTGCGTATTGAGTCGAAAACGCTCGCCCGTTACATCAAGCGACGAAAGGTACAGTGTTTCGAGTGTCCGCTGATGCTGGGGAGCATGCATGTACGCGAGCCGTAAAGCAGAATCCATGTTCAATCGGACTGCTCCGTCGTCCGCTAGCTCGGCGTATTCACCAAGACGGTCTCTCCAGTTGGGATTCTCGAGACTCTTGCGAACTCCGTTGTCGCCCCAGTGTTTCCATCCCTGTTTTCCATCGACACAGAGCATGTACTGCCGAGAAGCCGGATCGTCGACCGGCATGGGGGACCGGTCAGGATGGTAGGGGTCGAAATAACGACTGCGCGAATCTAGTTCGATCCCGACATCGGAAACTGCCCATCGTGGATCGTGATTCCGCTCTTGAATCGTGCAATAGGCTTCGCGATCGGCATTCACGCGATGCTGGGATTGCGAACACCCGAGGACCAGGCAGGCGACGGCTAGCCCTGATCCACCAAGGATCGCCGCGAACGTCTTTGGCAGCTCATCAGGTTTTAACCAGAGAGAGATCGTTTGAAGAAAACCGAACACAGCGAAACCTTTCGCAAACCGAGTTCTCCTCGACCGCAAATTCTTGTAACGTCACCCACCCAGTTTCTCACCACTTGTTCTCGTTTGTCCGGTGGTACCGGCTTTACCAATTATAGAAGCCGTATGGCGCAGATCGCCCAATCGTCAATCTCACCGGCTC
>JBGCGI010000372.1:0-23325 GCA_045110715.1 Rubripirellula sp. | reverse complement strand
TTGCGATGCCACCTTCGTGTACGTAGTGCTTGTACTCACGAAACGGAGTGTTCGAAACGGTTGCCCAACCGCGACCGTATCCGATGGCAGTATCTGCGGGCCCTGACATCGCCCCCTTCCCAGTTCGCATGGGATAGCCATCTCGGGTTTGCTTGGGCGTCATGTCGGGTTGCAGGTAGTCATCAGCAAGTGCTGGCAGCGAAGGCTTCGCTGCCCGCGGTCCTCCATCTCCTCGACGGCCATAACCTTCCGCACATCCCCCGTTGTCTTGGAAGAAACAAATCAGTGTGTTCTCAAGCTGCCCGGTACTCTTCAACGATTCGACAATCCGCCCAATGCCTTGATCCATCGAATCGATCATGGCCGCATAGACTTCCATGTTGCGTTTGTCCCAGTCCCAGTGCTCTTTCTCTTTCCAACTGTCGTCGATCGGAAAGTTCACCGTGTTGGACTCTTTGATCAACCCGAGCTCGATCATTCGCTTGTACCGCGCATTTCGGATCGCTTCATAGCCCGCGTCGTACTTGCCCTCATACTTCTTGATGTCCTTTTCCAAGGCATGCATGGGCCAATGTGCCGCAGTAAAACTGACGTACATGAAGAATGGCTGATCGTCGGATTGGAAGTGGTGCTCGGAAATGAAGCGAACCGCATGATCGGCAATCGCATCGGTGTAGTAAAACTCACCGTTGGCCATTTGCTTGGGTTGGTACTCGGGATCCGTTACCGGCGAGACGAATTCGTTGTCTCGAGTCAACGTGTTCGGATCAAAAAAGCTTCCGGCACCGTGAATGGTTCCGTAGAAACGATCGAATCCGCGTTGCATCGGCCAATTGTGTTTATCAGCTGCTGACTTCGGATTCACTGCTTGGGTGACATGCCACTTGCCCGAAAGGTAGGACCGATAGCCCGCCGACCGAAGCACCTCTGGAATGGTCATCGACTGTCGATTGAGTTCACCGCGATAACCATCGTGACCGCGATCGTTCATCATGTGGCCAATCCCAGCTTGATGCGGATACAGCCCGGTTAACAAACTCGCCCGTGTCGGACAGCACCGCCCAGTGTTGTAGAACTGGGTGAACCGCAACCCGTTCTCTGCCAAGCGATCGATGTTGGGCGTCGGTATCTCGCTGCCATAGCACCCAATGTCCGAGTACCCCATGTCGTCCGACATGATGTAAATGATGTTGGGTTTGTCTGCGCCGTGAAGAAATCCGGTAACAAGCATCGCTGCAAGAACGGCAAACGATCGGCAGAAGCGAATGAAAATCATGAAGCCAGTGGGATTGAAAAGGATCGGAGAGGGAGCGTCGGACTGAGTTTCCCCGTGCACGACGGGGATTCGATCGGCCTAGCATTCTAGCCCCACCACAATCCGTCTGCATTGAGTTTGTTAGCCGAGCGTTTGTGAATTCTGACAACGGTTTTGCAGCCAGAACAGCAGAATGCCACCAAAGAAAGTCGACAGGGACTCGCCAAGTGACCACCACGCTGGCACACCAGCCATCGTGTCGACGACCAACTGCAAGACACCGAACAGAATCGTGCCAAGGGCGAACCAACGAATCAGAGCCCGATACCTTGGCAAATCCATCGAAACGATGATCAGCAACCCGCCTACGAAGCCATACAGCAAGGACAGGTTCCTCGCCAAGTAGAACGTCAAAGGGGAATCAGGAAACGGATCGAATCCAAGCGCTTGGGCAATCTCGACGATCCATTTCTCAGGCATGACCGCGGCGCCGAAAGCCAACAAGCTGACCCCGCCAACGATTCGCAAGAACCATTTCAAGTTTCGGTCATGAGAAGTCAAACCACTGGGGGTCAACTCGGGATCTGGACTCGACATCTTCACTCCCAAGGCAACGCAGGCGGTCGTGTTGACGCCTGCAGTCCGTCGACGACTTCACTTGGAATTGGCACCACTTTGCGAACGGACAGATCAACGTAGACCCATCGCGTTTCGACCCTCGCCAACAAAGTTTGATCTGAGGGCCGGCAGACCGCGTACTTTCGTCGCGACGCAAATTTAGCAACATCGCTGACCCACGTCCGAACGATCAATTCGTCATTTTCCATGGCCGCCGCCCGGTAGGTCACTTCGTGCCCACGTACCACCCAGCCGAAACCGCATCGGAGGGCGTCAGCGGCATCCCAGCCGCAAGCAGCCGAATGCGCGCCGGCTGCCCAAAGAGTCCACTGCAAATAGCGAAGATTGTGCACGTGACCTTGGGCATCAATCTCGTCGGCTGCGACGGTGTGCCGAAAGTCAAAATAATCGCTCAAAGCAGGTTCCAATCGTTTTCAAGGGTACCAAATCGCCCCCCCACTCGATCCAATCGGGGTGGCACAGGACGCCTAATCCCCCAAGGCAACTCAAAATCACCCGCGGGTAAGCTTCCAGTTTGCCTTTTCCCAGGCATTTACCGGACATCGCAAGCCGGAAGCTCAGGCCATTTCAACAACCAGCAGTTGCACTAGGCAATGGCCGATCGCGTATGATAGTAAGCGTGGTCCGCTTGATTAAGCGGGTTCCCCTCACAGAGACGATCACGTCGTGAAAGTCCTGCTGAACTTGAGCTTCCAAGAGCAAAGGTAATCCAAGAATGTTGCGTACGCTGAATCTTAGTAAGTTGGTCAATCGTCGCGTGGCAATGGTTGCCACCTGTTTCATGATCGCATGCCAGGTATCGGCACAGGCTCCGAATCCGTCAGCAGCCGAACCCGCTCAAGCGAGTCCCAAAGAAGCGGTCGCCACATTGGCAGGAGGCTGTTTCTGGTGCACCGAGGCAGTGTTCGAACGAATGCAGGGCGTCAACGATGTTGTCTCTGGATATATCGGCGGCCAAGTCCCCAATCCAACCTACGAACAAGTCTGCACGAAACAGACCGGCCACGCCGAGGCTTGCGAGATCTACTACGATCCCACCCAAACCACTTACGAGGAGCTGCTGGAAGTCTTCTTCAAGACTCACGATCCAACGACTCCCAATAAGCAGGGCGCCGACGAGGGCCCGCAGTACCGTAGTTCGATCTTCATTCACAACGACGAACAGAAAGAGATTGCGCAGAAGTACATTGCCAAGTTAGACGCCTCAGGTGAGTACAAACGCCCAGTTGTGACCAAGCTGGAACCAGCCAGCAAGTTCTACGCGGCCGAAGAGTATCATCAGGACTATTTCCGACGAAATCCGAATGCCAGATACTGTCAGGCAATTGTCAAAAACAAAGTTCGAAAGTTCAATCGCGAGTTTGGCGACAAAATCAAAAAGTGAGCTTCGCATGATCCCTTCGATTCGATGCATCAGCTTGGGCACTGCCTTGGCTTTCGTTCTGAGCGTGACGCCCAACGCGGAAGCCCAGTTGCCTTCGGTGGTTCAACTGCCTTCGTTCCAAACGTTTTCCTATTCGGGAACGGTTGTCGTTCCAGACGGAGGCTCGGCCTACTTGGGCGGCGTCAGGCGATCGGCTAGCGGTTCGTCCCGACGAGGCCTCAGTCGCGCCTTCGGATCGTCGGTTCGCAACTCAGGTGCCTCCGTACGGGCAACCATCATCGATAACGATGCAATCGATCGAAAACTACTCGGCGGTACCCCTGAGCAGTTCATACGAAGCAATCGTGGTCGTCCGAATCAGGCGATCGACAAGACCGAGGAAGGAAAGTCCTTGGTTCGATACGCTCGCTCGAAATACAAGGAGGGCGATCAATCCGCATCCTTCGGTGCCTATCAGTTAGCGATTGGAGTCCTCGATGGACGTCTGAAGGAACTCGCAACAGTCGAATTCCGCCGGGTATTTGGCACCGCTGCCGAGCAGTCCCTGAAATTAGCTTCCTTGCACCGCTAGTCACTTTCACGAGACCAAATTTCCCAATTGGAATGATCCGATCGAACGAGTAGACTACGCGTCTGTTCTCCGAGGGCATTTTTTTGCCAACCCGACACGATCGTTCACAACTTGAAGATCGAAAATGACCAAACCAAACCGAATCCGTCCGCTCTCTTTTCAACAATTGCAGGAGAGGCAACTCTTCGCTGGCGACGTTGCATCGACAGCAAATGACGTCCCAGCTGGTGCCGAACCGGCATTGACCGAAGAGTCAGAGTTTTCGGTTGCCACCAATGCTGAGATCGTTACTGAACCGGACTTCGATGTGAACGACGACGGCGTCGTTTCGGCGCTGGATGCGCTCATGGTCATCAATGCGATGAACCAGATCGACCAACCAAATCGCGTCGAAGGCGAACAGATCACCGACGATGTTGCGTGCGACATCAATCTTGACGGAAACGTTTCGGCAAGGGATGCGTTGATGATCATCAATGAGATGAACCGAATGGAACAAGAGCGTCGTGGGGGAGGTTGCTCGTGCGGCGGTGTGGGGTGCCCTGCTTGCGGCGGGCCAGCCTCTTCCATCAATGAAACGGCGCCAGTAGACGGGCCTATCACATTCACGATCACATCGACCGAGGAGATTGTGAATGGTTCAGCAGGCGGATGCGGATGCGGCGGCATTGGATGCGCCGCGTGCGTCTAGGCCACGAATTGCTCAGCCGCTTTCTCTGCATTTCGCGACTTGATCGAGGACTCTTCGGAGCGCTTGCGGCGTTTTCCTTCTGCGAGTAAACGCAAGTCCTACATTGCTAATTTGGCCGACCGCTGAACGAGCATTCTGTTTTGCTACAATGGCACCAGCCCGACTCGACACGTTTGCGTCTGGCTCGGTTTCCAATTCATCAGATAGATTCTCCCCATGATTGACCGTCGAAGTCTATTGGTTGCTGCCACTGCTGTGACTGCGGCAGCATCGTTCCCGATCTCAAAGTCACAAGCTGCCGAGAGTAAATCGAAAATGCCAGTCCGCTTTGCACTGAACATGAGTACGGTTCGCGGCCAAAAGCTATCGGTGGTTGAACAGGTCGATGTCGCCGCCAAAGCGGGCTACGACGGAATCGAACCTTGGATTCGAGATTTGCAGAAGTACGCCGAAACAGGCGGCAGCTTGCCGGATCTGAAGAAACGCATCGTTGACGCTGGCATGACGGTGGACAGCGCCATTGGCTTTGCAAACTGGATCGTGGATGACGACAAAGCCCGCGCCGATGCTCTGGAAACTGCTAAACGAGAAATGGAAACGGTCAAAGCAATCGGCGGAAACCGAGTTGCCGCGCCCCCAGTCGGAGCCCACAAGGGTGATAGCGTATCGCCGCCACTGCCAGTGATCGCTCAGCGATACCGAGCGTTACTCGAAGTTGGTCGCGAAATCGGCGTCGTTCCCCAGTTGGAACTGTGGGGATTTTCACCAACGCTCAGCAAACTCAGCGAGCTTGCCTATGTCGCTGCCGAAGCCGCTCACCCCGACGCGTGTGTGCTACCTGACTTCTATCACATCTACAAAGGTGGCAACGACTTCGAATCACTTGGGCTGATCGAAGCATCCAGAATGCACTGCTTTCACATGAACGACTATCCCGACGATCCTCCACGTGAAAGCATCGCGGACAAGCACCGGGTTTTCCCTGGCGATGGTGTCTGCCCACTCCCGAAGCTCATCCGCCAATTGGTCGACGCCGGATTCGCCGGTGTGTTCTCACTCGAGTTGTTCAACCCTGAGTATTGGGAGCGCGATGCCAACCAAGTAGCGGCCGAAGGACTGCAAAAATCGAAAGCCGTCGTCGCGAAAGCACTCGCCTAGCGATCCGCTCCTCGGTGGGCTGTTCATGCAGCACAGGCAGGTCTGCACCGGCGCGATGCGGGCCATGATTGAGTTGGCGGCCACCCCGCTCACTCCGCTGGGCGATGCATCAAACGCGTACGGACGTAGTCCAACATCATCCACTGGGCAACGGCCAAGGCGACCGGCAGCAGGAACAACATGAACTGCGAGAACTTGGGATTGCTGGCCCAGGAAGGGCCTTCGCGGGCGAGGGCCGATAACACCGCCATGACCAGCGACCCGTTGATGAACAACAGGATGCAGGTCAGAACCGCAGACCCCATGGTCGCCAAGCAACCAGCGAACATCGTGCTGCGTTCATCGAACTCGGTTGATGCGTGCTGCCCGCGTTGACTCATAGTCCGGCTTTCATGGGCATGAACTCGCTCAACAAGATCGTGACCACCAAGCCAACGATCGAAAGCACCATCAACAGCGGTGTCCAACTTCGAAGTGATTCACTCTCGGTCAGCCCGCCCATTTTCGTGAACACCCAGAAGCCGCTGTCGTTCATCCAACTCCCCATCAGCGACCCGGTTCCAACGGCCGTCGCCACGTACACCATGTGATAATCTGGTTTCGCGTCGCCAATAATCGCAGCCATCATGCCGGCACCCACGATCATGGCGACCGTGCTGCTACCTTGTGCCACCTTCAAGACTGCAGCGATCGCCCAGCCCAGAAGCAGCAGCATGATTCCGCTCGCACCCGCGTCGGAAAAGAAACCCTTGATGGTGTCGTTGATGTGAGTGTCTTGCAGCATCGCACCGAAGGCTCCGCCGGCCGCCGTGATCAAAATAATCACGCCGCCACTCATCAGCGACTCCTCCACGTCTTCGCCGAGACTCCGCCAGGAAAGTGACCTGACGTACTTCAACGTTAGCATGGCAACGATCGCCGCCAGCATCAAAGCGAAGTTAGCGTTGCTCCAGAACGACAGTGCGTTGGATCGATTCCGAGCCGGAGAATTCCACTCGTGCTTCTTGATCAGATTCGGGTAAGCGTCCTCCAGCAATGCACGATTCATTCGACGTCGATCGACCGGCTTCATCCGCAACTGATTTGCCGAGATTTTGGACTTTGAGACATCCGACAAGGCAACGCCCAAGAAAGCCGACTCTTGATAGAACTTGTCGTCCAACAAAACCGTGTTCAGCGTGTTGACCACTCGCGTCTTGGTCTCGTCATCGGTCGCTGGCTCGATCAAGAGTGCCTTTTGCTCGTCCGTCAGCCGCTGACTCAGCAGGACTCGACCTGCGGGCGTTTCGGGATTGCTCTCAGCGTCCGCCAGCACACTTGCCAATTGCCCGAAGTCAACGATGTCCGCAGTGACGATTTTGGCACGATCTTCGCGATCTGCCAGCGTCATTGCTAACGTGCCCGCACCGATCAACAACACCGGCAACAGCACGGGCAACAACGACACCCACAACGACGGCAGCTTGTCTTCCAACAAGGTTTGATGCTTTTCTTCCCCCGCGCCCAGCGGCCGCATGATCACAGGCATGTACTTGTCGGCGATGTATGAGAAGGCCAACCCGGCGGCCGCCGCCGGAACAGCCACCATCGTCCCAATCATCATCATCACACCGATTTCGACACCCAAAATCGCCGAGACCAACAGCGGACCCGGCGTCGGCGGAACCAACGTATGAGTGATCGCGCCGCCCGTGCCGATCGCCAGCAGATAGCGCAGATAGTTCTTGTTCGTCCGTCGGTAAAGGCTCCTCGCCAGTGGCACCAACAGATAGAAAACCGTGTCGAAGAAGACCGGAATCGCCAGCACGAATCCGCTAAGCATCAATCCAAAGGATGCCTTCTTTTCGCCAGTCACGTTGACCGCGCTGCGCACAATCCGATCAGCAGCTCCGCTGTCCAACATGCACTTGCCGATGATCGCTGCCATCGCAATCGCGATCCCGATACTTCCAGCGGTCCCGCCAAACCCGCTGACCACATCGTTCATTCGTTTCCCGGCGTCCTCGCCGTCGACAAAGCCCACGCCCAAACTGACGATCAAAGCAGCGATCAACAACGCCAGAAAAGCATTCAGCTACAAACCAATGAGCATGCCGAGCACCGACACGATTCAGAGCACCAGCAAAATCACTGGCGGCATGTTGATTGGGTTCGCCGAAGTGCTTTCAGCTTCCATTGCCGCATCAGCCGTCATGGCGATGGAGGTGGCATCGGCTGCAGTGTCTTGCGCCAGTAGCTGAGGTCCAAAGTAAGCGACAGCAAAAGCCAACACGAAGGAAAAAGCAATGAGCGGTTGTCGCATCCTGAACCTCTGAAATCAGTCCGAGTCAAATTAGATAAGGATCCGGGATTTTGAAATGCCGAACCACAGCAGCAGAATTCTACTCCGATCGCACTCCCCCGTGGGCGACATGGACTCAGTTGGTCGCGGCAGTCGTCGCGCATAAGCTACGAGCGTCCAAAAACTTGAGTTGTTCGTACAGCATTTCGACTCGCGGC
The DNA here is from genome assembly GCA_045110715.1 of Rubripirellula sp. Lineage (GTDB taxonomy): Bacteria > Planctomycetota > Planctomycetia > Pirellulales > Pirellulaceae > Rubripirellula. Next base: position 15,128 of record JBGCGI010000372.1, on the reverse strand, counting down.
ATGCGAACACCTGCCGCCGTCGCCGCGCGAACCGGGTTGCCCAAAATCGCTTCCACTTCGATCGGACGTCGGTTCAAGTAGTCCAATCGCATGCTGCTGTCATAGGGAACCATCGAACGAGTCACTTCGATTGTTTTCGAAATCATTTCGGCCGGCACGTCGACTCCGCAAGCTGCGGCGCCCGCATGAACTTCTCGAATGATCGCTTCCACCAAACTCACGGCATCAGGATCGTCGACCAACTCTTTGGTGGAAGCATCTAAAGCGACTGACAGACCGTTGAATGGGATGTTCCACATCAGTTTTCGCCAGCGGGCAGTCCTCAGGTCTTCGGTAGCCTGAACCTCGATGCCTGCGGAGTTCATTTCATCGGCGATTCGTTGCGCTCGGTCGCTGACCTCGCCAGCCTGAGCAAGGTCTGGCAAAGCATACTCCCCAAATACGATTCGCCCGTAATCCAAGTGCCGAATGAGCCCCGGACCAATTTTGTTGCTGCACAAAAAGCAACAGCCACCCAGCACCCGATCTGAACCAACGACGGCGGCAGACTCGGCTTCAATGTCCAGTCCGTTCTGCAAGACAAGCACGACGCCACCCTCTCGCGTTGGGATCGGCAGCAACTCAGGCAGAAGATGATTGCGAGTCGTTTTCAAGCCCACGATGGTCACGTCACAGGGCGGCATCGTGTCAACGCTCGCGTGAGCATGAACCTGCGGAAGATGGAAGTCGCCCCACGTGCTTTCGACTTTCAATCCCTCGCGCGATACGTGATCGACGTCGCTGTGGAAAAGAAAGTGCACCTCGAATCCGCGATTGGCCAGCATTCCACCATAAAGCCCACCCAGCGCGCCAGAACCGATGATCGCATAACGTTGTTTGTCCATGGACGAATTGTAACGCAAGCGATCGAAATGGGGACCAAGCCGTGCGGCGAGACCTGCAGGCGATCGACAACTGGCGATGCGAAACCCTACATTGCTGCAGCAATCTCGACAGCCAGATACTTCCGTTCCCTCCAACTCACTCCCCTCATGCAAAACCTCTGGCCAATCGTCGCGAGTGTCCTGGGAGTGTTCCTGATCATTGGGATCGGAGGAATTTGCCGGCGTCTGCAGTGGCTCACGCCGGAATCCGATCGCTCTCTTGCCAGCCTGGCTGCCAACGTGATGCTGCCAGCTTATTTCATTCACCACATTCTGAGCAGCGAAAAGTTCGCTTCCATCTCATCTGCTTGGGGGCCGCCCGCATTCGGATTCCTTGCCACTGCGTTGGGCTTCGGGATATCGTTCTTAGCGGCGCGTGTGCTTGGCCGCTTCATCGGATTGGACACCGACTCCAAGCAGCGCGCATTCGCACTCTGCGTTGGAGTCTGCAACTATGGCTACATTCCTCTGCCGCTCGCCGAACAGTTTTACCAAAGCGCGTTGGTGGACTTGATTCTGCACAACGTCGGCGTGGACCTGGCTCTCTGGAGCGTTGGGATCGCGATCATCAGCGGCACGACGGGTGGTGGCTGGAAGCGAGCCATTCTGAGCGCACCGTTCCTGGCCGTCTTATTCGCAATCTCCATTCGTCAACTCGGCTGGGATCAATTCATTCCGGCGCCGATCTTGAACGCTGTGGGTACACTTGGAAACTGCGCGATTCCCCTGGGCCTGCTATTGAGCGGCGCCATGATCATGGAGTTCCTCAGCGAGTCGAACTGGAAGGGCTCCGCCAAAATGGTGTTTGCTGCGATCACGATTCGGCAAGGCATCATGCCGGTGCTGATGTTGCTCGCGACCGCTGCAGCAGCCAACACGATCGAACTTCGCCAGGTCATGATGTTGCAAGCGGCAATGCCAGTCGCAATTTTCCCCATCGTGTTGGTAAGGCTCTACCAGCGTGATACCGAAACCGCCTTGCGTGTGATCCTGTCGACCTCACTCGCCGGAGTCGTGCTGATTCCGATTTGGTTGGCGGTTGGAAAATGGTGGCTCGGCGTCTGAACCGCGAGAACAAAACGCTGAACTGCATGCCGCAGAAAGCCAAGTGGCTGCGGCTTCCAGCCGCAGCGAATCGCTGGCAGATACTGCGGCTAGAAGCCTTGTCATTACCCACAAGTCCGACTGGTCTTGTACTCAAGGCCGGACCGAAAATGGCGAGCCAGGATGAACTGAGCGTCTACGATTTCTTTCGCGTGGTGGAAAACACTGGCCGGGTTCATTGGACGCAAGAGTGATGGTGAACCTGGGTGGCTAACGATCTGGCGAGGCTACAAAAAACTACTCGTCGTACTTGACGGAATGCGGCTGGCCGAACAATCCTCCACCAAAGGTTGTGGGTAACGACAAGGCTAGAAGCCGCAGCGAATCGCTGGCAGATACTGCGGCTAGAAGCCGCAGCCACTTGGCCTAGGTGAAGATGTCTTTGACGACGTGCGCTTCCTCGACGCCGGTGAGTCGAAAATCCAGGCCTTGAAACTTGTAGCTAAAGCGACTGTGATCGATTCCCAACAAGTGCAGCATCGTGGCGTGAAAGTCTCGCACGTGGACGCGGTTGTCCACCGCGTTGTAACCGAATTCATCGGTGGCACCGTAACTGGTTCCGCCGCGAACCCCGCCACCGGCCATCCACATCGAAAAGCCTTTGATGTGGTGATCGCGTCCGCTTCCTTGGGCCATCGGAGTGCGGCCAAACTCGCCTCCCCAAATGATCAACGTGTCCTCCAACATCCCGCGTTGTTTCAAGTCCTTGACCAAAGCGGCTGTTCCTTGATCGACCAACTTCGCAGTCTTTTCGACACCTGCTTTCACACCTCCGTGATGATCCCAACCGCGATGGTAAAGCTGAATGAATCGCACGCCGCGTTCCGCCAGTCGTCTCGCGAGCAAACAGTTGCTGCCGAACGAGCCATCCCCTGGCGTGCAACCATACATGTCGACGATCCGCTGCGGCTCGCTACTCATGTCGGTCAATTCGGGAACGGACGCCTGCATACGGAAGGCCATTTCATATCCGGCCAAACGCGTGGCGATTTCTGGATCTTCCAATTCTTGATTTCGAACATTGTTGATTCGCGACACCGCATCAACGACCTCACGTTGTTGCGTTCGCCCAACGCCTGCCGGATTGCCCACGTAGTGCACCGGGTTCCCAGTCGCATACATCTGCACCCCTTGAAACCGACTGGGCAGAAAACCGGAGTGCCATTGCCGTGAACTGATTGGCTGACTCTGCCCGCCACCTTCGCTGGTCAAAACAATGAAGCCCGGCAACTCTTGAGTTTCTGCGCCAAGTCCATACATCACCCATGAGCCCATCGACGGACGGCCACTGATCGCCGTGCCGGTATTGAAGAACGTGTGGGCAGGATCGTGATTGATCTGTTCGGTATGCATGGACTTGATCACACACATGTCGTCAGCCAGCTCACCGATATGCTCGAATACATCCGAGATTTCCAGGCCGCTCTTTCCTCGCGGCCGGAATTTGTGCTGAGGCCCCATGACCTTCAGTTCTTTGCCTTGGAGCTGAGCAATGGGCTGCCCCTTGGTGACGGATTCAGGCATTGCCTGCCCGTCCAATTTTGCTAACTCAGGTTTATGATCCAGCGTTTCAAGATGGCTTGGCCCACCCGCCATGCAAAGATGAATGACTCGCTTGACGCGAGGTGGAAAGTGAGTCGGCGTGACCGCGCCGACAGGGCCCTGCGCGGTTGCGGCCGAAACGACCCCCGAGAACTCGCGAGCGAGCAGCGACGATAACGCGACGGAACCGATCCCGGTGCGACGAAGAAACGTGCGGCGAGCCAACAGAGAATGAATGGGGTCGGGAGTCATCACAAACGCCTGAAAGTTGAATGGTGGGCACGTTCCTCGGTGTGACGTTTCTGCGAAGATCGCCACAACTGCTACAGATTGTATCCCAATCCGATCCAGACTTTCGTGTCCTAGCTCGACAACTGAACCAAAGTTTCCGGCGTTCGCCGCTCATTCGCATCAATCGCCTTCTTCTCAAGCTCGGGCGACACCAATTGATAGAACACGTCGCGCTGCTTGGCCTCGAACCCCAGTTCTTCGATTGCTTCACGAATCTGCCGAAGCGACAAGAAGTGAACGGTGCCAGCTTCCGCAACCACGTTCTCTTCGATCATCAAGCTGCCCATGTCATTCGCTCCGAACAACATCGCTAGCTGTCCAATCTTCAAACCTTGGGTGACCCAACTGCTTTGAATGTTGGGAATGTTGTCCAGGTACAGACGTGAGACCGCCTGGGTCTTGAGATACTCAAACGACCCCACCGGTGGAACATCCGACAACTCGGTGTTGTCGGGTTGGAACGTCCAGCAAATGAACGCCGTGAATCCGTTGGTCTCGTCCTGCAACTCACGCAAGCGATCTAAATGCTCCATGCGTTCAGCCAGCGTTTCGACGTGGCCGAACATCATCGTCGAAGTACTGATCCCGCCCAACTGATGCCAAACACGCATCACGTTCAGCCAATCGTCGGTCATGACTTTTCCACGAGTCAATTCGCTTCGGACGCGATCGACCAGAATCTCCGCACCGCCTCCAGGAATGCTGCCCAATCCCGCCGCCTTCAATCGCTCCAGGACTTCCTGAATGCTCAGGTTGTTGACCTTCGTGAAATGATGCAATTCCGGCGGGCTGAAGCCGTGAACGTTGACTGAAGGAAACGCGGACGTGATGTCCTGCAAGAGTTCCTCGTACCAATCCAATTTGTACTTGGGGTGCAATCCACCCTGCATCAAAATTTGGTTTCCACCGAGGGCAACGGTTTCTTCTACCTTGCTGAGCAACTCCTCACGCGGAAGCACGTAGCCTTCGTCGCTTTTGGGACCACGATAAAATGCACAGAAGTTGCAGACAGCCGTACAGACGTTCGTGTAGTTGATGTTCCGATCAACATTGTACGTGCGGTACGACTCGGGGTGCATGCGACGCGAAACCTGATCGGCGGCGGATCCAATTGCCGCGAGGTCGCTGCTCTGCAAAAGCTGCAAGCCTTCGGCAGCAGAAAGACGTTCGCCTGCGATGGCTTTATCAAGGATGCCGCGAATCGAATCGTCACGTGCGTTCTTATCAGCGGAAGCAATCATCGGTCGGTGCTTTGGTGTGATTGAATGGAAGGAGAAGACGCGTCGCCGGCGGGAAGCATTCCCATCGCGGCTGCACGTTCACGAAACGCTTGTAAGCCTAGTTGCTCACCGGGTCCCAAGCGAAAATGGAGGTTCTCGACGAAGTAGCGATGCAAGTCTTCCTTCGTCAAACCGTGGCCAGCTGCTTCTTCGTGGGCAATTTGCTCGAGGTGCTCGAGGCCGGCATCTCGGCAGGCCTCCAACTGATTGGACAACACACTCAGATCAGCTGACAGTCCTGCCCGAGCCACCCACATCGCGAACACGAACGGCAACTCAGTCCAGCGGCACCAGCGATCGCCCAAGTCCCAAATCTCCTGGTAAACACCAGGGGTTGGATGCATCGCGCGATCACCAATCAGCAGAATTGCATCCGCATCGACTTCTTCGGGTGACTGGTCGATGGCAAGCTGCACCATTTCAGGTTTCAGGCCATGCATCTCGTGAAGCAACAGCCGAACCATCGCAGCGCTGGTGCGGCTTCCCTCGTCCAATGCCAATCGTTTGATCTGTGAAACCGGCACTCGGCTTAAGAGACGTACGCTCCAAACGGGGCCGCGACAGCCAATCGCGGCATTCGAAACGATCTCGTACGCAGGATTCCGAAAATACTCGATGGATGGAATCAGCGCGACATCCAATTCACCATCGCTAAGTTGCTGAGCCAAGCGGCTGGGCAAATCCAAGCTCAAGCAGCCGTCTTGCCCCAAACGATCCGACAAACCGTAAATCAACGGCTTGGTGTTCAGGTAGGAGACGGCGCCAATGCGAATCATGGGATCGTTTTTTATCGCTTGAGAATGTTAGTGGGTTAACCGCACAGGCCCCCCAGCAGCAACAACGAAAAGTCGCCGAGCGGATATTACACACTCTTGCCCAAGTTGCCGGAAGCCGTCTGAAACGGGGCTCGACTCAAGCCCGGTCAGGATCGACGTCTTCGCTACAATTGGAGCATGGATTCAGAATCTTCCGCCATCGCTCCCCGCTCCAAACATTCACGGGGCGTTAGTTTGCGCGAGTTTCTAGGCTTGATGACGATCCTGATGCTGACCGTCGGGCTGGTGCTGACCGCGTTACGGTTGCGGACGGCCAACCAAGAACTTCGCTCGCTGCAGGCCGAGGTGGGGTACTTGGCGGAGACTTCACAGGATCAAATCGCGGCTTCCAGGATCAGGAATGACGTCGAACCGCTCACCTACCGATTCCGAGTACGTGTCCCTGCGACCGGATTCCGGGTCGCCTACAGCTCGCTGTGGCCCAAGCATTCTCCCGGCCCAGCTTGGTTCGGAGCCGTCCCTGTCCCGCCAGGAGAGTCCACCGTTACCGTGCGGATTCACGAGGATCCTCGCGATCATCGCTGGAAAATCTCGACCATTATCGCCACGCCCAAGAAATCCGATCGGATGGGTACGGTGCTTCCTAGCGAACACGAGCAGGCTTTTCGAGGTTCCCATCAAGTCATCCGTGCCGGAGTTGGCCAAGAAACACTGGCGGTGGACCAATCCCGCTCGATCCGATTGCTGGACGAAAGATGGCTGGTCGGCGAAGAAGGCCTTCTTCTGTACGGTAATAGGGAGCCAGAGCACGACCAAATCGGAATCTATGCGGAACTACAGCCCGATAGAGGTCCGCTTTGATTGGTTCCCGCATCGCGGGGCGCCGCAGACTCAAGCATTTCACAAACGATCGATCACCCACAACCCTTAGTTTTCATGCCACGCGATTTTTTGAAAGGTGCCGCTGACCAATACGACGCGATCGTGATCGGCAGCGGTCTGGCTGGGATGACATCCGCCAACATTTTGGGACGTGCCGGCGATCGAGTGCTGCTGCTGGAACAGCATTACAAGTTGGGCGGTCTTGCGACTTGGTTCCTACGTCCCGGCGGACACACCTTCGACATCTCGTTGCACGGTTTTCCCCACGGCATGATCAAGTCCTGTCGCCGCTACTGGAATCGCGACATTTCCGATCGGATCGTGCAGCTCAAGAACATTCGTTTCGACAATCCACAATTCTCGCTGACGACAACTTTCAATCGCGAAGACTTCACCAAGTTGCTGACGACGAAGTTTGGGCTGGAACCGGGAACGGTCAACGAATTCTTCGCTACCGCGCGGGGAATGAACTTCTACGGCGATCAGTCCACGACCACCCGGCAATTGTTTGATCGCTTCTTTCCAGGCCGCGATGATGTGGTCCGACTGCTGATGGAACCGATCACGTACGCCAACGGATCGACACTGGAAGATCCCGCGATCACCTATGGAATCGTGTTCAGCAACTTCATGAACAAAGGCGTGTTCATCTATGAGGGTGGCACCGACGATCTGGTAACGCGAATGAAGAAGGAGCTTCAATCCAATGGCGTCGACATTCGAATCAATTGCCCGGTCGACCAAATCCACTTGAAGGACGGCAAAGTTTGCGCGGTTGAGTCCCATGGACGCAAAATTGGTTGCCGCGCGGTAGTCAGCAACGCGAACTTGCGCACGACGATCCTGAAGATGATTGGTCCCGACAAGCTGGATCAGGACTTTGTGGATCAAACCGAGGCGGTCCGCCTGAATAATAGCAGCACTCAGGTCTACATGGCCTTGAAAGAGGGGGAGGAGATCGATGAGTCGTCAGGCGACTTGTTCTTCACCAGCACCTCGCGCGAGTTCCGCACCGATCTGTTGCTCAGCCGCGACATCACCAGCCGAACATTCAGTTTCTACTACCCGCGAACGCGACCGACCAAGAAAGAGCGGTTTGCGATTGTCAGCAGCACCAATGCGAATTGGTCCGACTGGGCTGACTTGAACGAGGAAGATTACAACGCCAGCAAAGCAGACTTGGTGGAAACCACGATCGAGGCTTTGGAGAAGTACATTCCCGGAGTGCGAGACAAAATCGATCGCGCCGAAGCCGCCACGCCGCTGACGTTCAACCACTACACTCGCCACGAGCAAGGCGCTAGTTTTGGCACCAAGTTCGAGGGCTTGGCCGTCAGCCAAGGGCTCCCCCAACAAGTCGGCGGCATGTATCACGCCGGCAGCGTTGGCATCATCATGAGCGGTTGGCTGGGCGCGATCAATTACGGCGTCATTGTCAGCAACGCCGTGGATCAACAATTGACGAGCGAAAGCTCTCACGTTTAGACGTAGCATCCCCGAAGGAAAACCGCCCCATGGCACTCTGCCGCTTCGCCAACGATCAACCCGAGTACGCCCTCTACAACGATGGCAAGATTTGTCCTCTGAGTTCAATCACAGACGATGTCCCTCAAGGCGCCGAGCTGTTCGATCGCGATGCAGCTTGGTTGGACTCGATGGCTCAGCTCGGGAAATCGGCCCCTGATTCGGCTTGGAGTGAAGCACCAGCACATTTACTGCCACCGGTCCCACCGCCAGAGAAAGTGATCTGCATCGGCCTGAACTACCGCGATCACGCGATCGAAACGGGGTCGGAGATCCCTACCGAACCGGTCGTGTTCAGTAAATTCAATTCCGCAGTGGTCGGTCATGGCGACACGATCCAACTGCCCAGCGTGGCAACCGAAGTCGACTACGAAGCCGAGCTTGTCGTGGTGATCGGCCGCGAAGCCCGACACGTTGCTGCTTCGGATGCGATGTCGCGCGTGTTTGGCTACACCTGCGGACATGACGTGTCGGCTCGAGATTGGCAAAAGGGTCGGCCAGGAGGACAGTGGTTGCAGGGCAAGAGCTTTGACACGTTCGCGCCTCTGGGACCCTGCCTGGTCACAACCAAAGAGGTTCCAGATCCCTCCAACCTTCGCGTTCGAATGCACTTGAATGGTGAAGTTGTGCAGGACAGCACTACCGCCCAGCTGATTTTTGACATCCCGTCGCTGATCGCCCATCTATCCAAGATTTTCACTCTGAAGCCGGGCGATTTGATCTTCACGGGAACGCCGCCAGGTGTCGGCGCCGCCCGCAAACCGCCCGTGTTCTTGCAGCCTGGCGATCTGTGCAGCGTCGAGATCGATGGGATCGGCGTGCTGACCAACCCCTGCGAAGCCGAGATCGTCTAGCGACCTTCGGCAGGCGAACGCTCCCGATTGGCATCGTCGCGGTAGGCTGATTCCGCTTGCGTCGAGGAAATCTGCATTGGCAAGATGGCACACGCGTTTCGAAACGCATAAACTGTTCGCTCCTTGTCCCGATGCCTTGACCCCACCTGCCCCCAAAAGCTCACCGACATGAATCAATCGGTTCGAATCAAACTGTCGATCATGATGTTTCTCCAGTTCTTTGTCTGGGGAGTGTTCTTTGTCACCATGGGCACATACTTGTCCAAGCTGTTTGAGGGCCAAGAGGGCATCAATTCAATCGTAGGACAAAGCTATGCGACACAGACTTGGGCGGCACTGTTTGCCCCCTTGATCGTTGGATTCCTTGGCGATCGCTTGATGAACAAAGAGAAGCTCAACGGAATTCTGCACCTGCTAGGGGGAGGCTTGTTGTGGTGGGTCAGCACGATCCAAGATTCAACGATGCTGTTCTGGGCGCTGCTCACATTCTTCATTTGCTACATGCCGACACTGGCCCTGGTAAATACGATCACGTTTCAGAACGTGGATGACATTGAACGGGATTTCCCCAAGATTCGACTGTGGGGAACCATCGGCTGGATCGCGGCAGGCTTGGTGATCTCCGAATCGCTCTTCGGACTCGTCGCATTCCCCGTTCTTCCGGGCATCGAAGACGGAGGATCATCGAACATTCAGTTCAAACTCGCTGCGGTCGTTAGTGTGGGCTATGGCTTGTTCAGCTTCATGCTTCCCGCCTCTCCCCCCGAAGGGAAGGGCCAGCCAGTCAACATCATGAAGATCCTTGGCTTCGACGCACTCAAGATGATGAAGAATCCCTCGTACTTGGTGTTCGCAATCTGTTCGTTCTTGATCTGCATTCCATTGGCATTTTACTACGCTCGTACAGGTGAGTTCGTTGGCGCGATGTCGTTTGGGAATCGAACCGGCGGCGTGATGGCACTCGGCCAAGTCAGTGAAATCGTCTTCATGGCTTTGGTGCCATTCTTCCTAACGAGACTCGGCGTCAAGAAAATGCTGCTGGTTGGAATGCTGGCTTGGGCTGCACGCTACCTGCTATTTGGACTGTTTCCGTCTTCACCTGTCATGTTGGTGATCGGAATCATGCTGCATGGAATTTGCTACGATTTCTTCTTCGTCACCGGACAACTTTACACTGACCGAGTAGCTCCACCGGAAACCCGAACGAGTGCACAAGCCCTGGTCGGTCTGTTGACTTACGGCGCCGGTATGCTTGTCGGAAATTATGTCTTGGGCTTCTGGGGCGACAATCTCGGACTGGACCCTTCCACGAAAGAAGGCTGGTTAGAAGACGGCAAAGCGTTCTGGTTGATGCCTGCGATTTTCGCGGCTGCCGTTTCGGTCCTGTTCTTCCTAACGTTCTGGGATCGCGACTCCACCTCCAGCGAAGCCGAGCCCGGCTAACGTGGCTGCGGCTTCCAGCGCTTCCACCCGCAGTTTCGCAACGCAATTCGCTGCCGCGAAAGTCGCGATGTCTGCTAACCTAAATCCAACAACGCTGCTGTCGCATTCATTGACTTGAACGTCGACCGCCAGCGTTCAATCGCAGCGTTGATTTCCGGCGTGCCCAGTTCACCAAAGAACGCCAGCCAACTGGCTGGCTGGTAGCCCAGGCCGCCTCGCATGGCCAGATCGAAGTCTGAGCGTGACTCAGTCACGCCGTCACGGAGGGCCAGCCCCGCTTCGATCAACATCGGAATGGACAACAAGTGCATCACGTCCGCGTCGCTGCACACAATCGTTTCACCTTGATACTTCGCAACCAACTCGATCGCAATCGGCGACAAATCGGCCGAGCGTTCACCGTTGGTGTAGTCAAAGAACCCGCCGCCACCGGCTCGTCCGAACCGCTTTCGTTTCAACAACGCAGGAAGGATCGGTGATGGATCCAAACGGGTCGGAAACGATTGCCAGTACACGCGCCCAGCATCAAACATGGTTCGAGTTCCGATCCAATCAATCAACTCCAGCGGCGAAAGTGGCATCCCGTACGCAAGCGAGGCTCGCTCAATCTGATCCGCCTCAATGCCACGACCGAGCATCAACATGGCTTGATTCAAATACGGTGACAGCAGTCGATTCACGATGAACCCTGGACCATCGCCGACCACCAATGGCGACTTGAGTATTCGACGAACATGATTCGCGGTTTGCTGGATCGTCGACTCAGAAGCTTGCTCTGACCGCACCACCTCCACCGCATCGCGCTGTGACACCGGCATGAAGAAGTGCATGCCACTCAATCGAGTCGGGTCCTTCAACGCTGATGCGATAGCACTGATCCGCAGCGTCGAAGTGTTACTGCAAAGAACAGCCTCGGGACCAAACACGTCCTCCGCGAAAACGAAGAACTGTTGCTTCAGATCCAAACGTTCGGCGATCGATTCAATCACCAGCGGGAACTCGTACGTCTCTTGCTCATCCAACCGACGCAGCCAGATACCTTCCAAGCCTGCGGCCAGGTTGCCCCGCTTGCTTTCCCATCCCTTGGGCAGATGCAATCCATCAACCGCTGCCTGCAATGCATCGGCATCGTGGTCAGCGATGCAGACGGACAGGCCAGCCGAAACGTGCGCCTGCAAGATTGCTCGCCCGACCACGCCGGCGCCGATCAGGTAGGTACCGGGTTGGCAGGGACGATCGTCAAGCGAATTCACGTGAACTGGATCCGTAGTGATCAGGCTGCACCAGCTGGCTGCAGCCGCGCGTTGGAAATAGTCACGCTCGCGAGGTCAATTGACTGATCAGCCTGCTTCAATACGACCAATGGCACATCCCCATAAAAGGACGCCCAACCAGTGTAAGTGCTCGGCGGCCCTATCAACAGATCCGCTTCGGCCATCGCATACATGTCTTCGGTGATGTGCCCCGGACCAAAGTGCACATTCAAACCCGCGAAATCGCTAGCTTTGGTTTTCGCGTTGCTACAGACCAAGAATGCGACTCGCTTTCCTGGCAACTGGGCCACGATCTTTCGCATCGCATCGACATACTGGTCGACCGAGAAAAAATAGCGTCCATCCATGAACGTTGCGTAGTCGCCATGACGAATATGGACCCCGACCATCACATCAGCTTCGCCACGAAGACGCTGAACAACTTGCTCCACATTGCGTCGGTTCTCGCTCTGAATTTCGAAGTGAGCCCGAACCTCAGCGGCGTGTTTTTGCAGTAGACGTTCGCTGCGAAACATCCAACCTTGAAGCAGCAAATGATGCGATCGAGTGGAGCTTGCGAATGTATCGCTGCCCAAATCGCACTCCTGTTCTGGCTGCAAGCGAATGATCTGGATTGGTAGGCCGGGAAGCGGCAACCGATTCACCCCCATCACCGCGAGCGATTTTGTCGCAACGTAGGTCACTTTCGAAAAAAACTTGCGGCGGCGATCCTGCCTCTCTGGCTTGCCAACGGCTTCGCCCTCATTGGGGTAACGACACCACAAGTCGCCAGCAGTGGATGGAAACAGATGGGCATACTCAGCGAAACTGGGATTCGAGAGTTTGGTCTCGTACTCACGGGCAGCCGCAATCAGATGCGCGAACAAAAACAAACGATTTCCTAATTGACCGTAGTTTTTCGCGATAATGATCATGATTGCTTCCCCCCGTTCGTCAAAAACTTAGACTGGAAAAGTACGTGAAACGGGCCTGCGGAGACAAGACCAAACGCGGGGCATTCGACTATCGCCAGGCGGAATCCCGAACCGCTTTACGCTTTCATTTCTAGGTCGACCATCAAAGTTTGGGAACGGAGGCTTCGGCTCAAATCAGGGGCTACCACCTTAGCTACCATCTCAACGTCCATTAAACTTTCGACTCGGATTGGCGGTCCGATCGGTTCCCTCAAACACCACTTTTTTTTGACTGACTCATGAACCGTTTACTCATTGCCATGACATCGTTGGCATTTCTTTGCACGCTCGGATTGACTGGTTGCGGCGAAAGCGGCAGCACCGTGATTCAGCCCCAAGATTACCAGTTGACCGACCAGGAACAACAGAACCGCGAGCGGGAACGCGAAATGCTCCGCGAGCAGACTCAAGAATGATGATTGATCCTTCTCCAATTTTTTATAGGTAGGTTGTCAAAATGAAAAAGCAGAGACTACGGCACACACAAGGCTTTACGCTTGTGGAATTGCTGGTCGTGATTGCCATCATCGGCATTCTTGTTGGGCTTTTGTTACCGGCCGTTCAAGCGGCACGTGAAGCAGCTCGACGCATGAGTTGCAGCAACAACTTCAAGCAAATTGGCTTGGCGTTTCATAACTATCACTCGGCCTACAAGCAGCTGCCCATTCACATGGGGGGAACTCGGCGAGTCCCAACGCAGGGAAGTTGGTTCAGCTCTTACGGGGATGACACCAACAACATGATGCTAAGCGTGTTCGTGGGACTCTCTCCGTTTTTCGAGCAGCAGGGATTGTGGGAACAGATCAGCAATCCAAACATCAACGATTTACAGAACAACTCCACGCGGACACCAGCGTGGCCATCAATGGGTCCTGCCCCGACGGATGAAAACAACGTCGTTCAACTTGGTCCGAACGCTCGCAACACAGCTTATCAACCGTGGATGACTGAGATCCCTACTCTTCGTTGCCCAAGTGACCCCGGCGTTGGCCTGCCTGCGATGGGACGCACGAACTATGCCGCTTGCCTCGGCGATGCACTTCACTTTACCGACAACGGCCCTTACTACTTCGACTTGCGTGGCGACAACAAACCGACTTATCACAGCGGAAGTGTACGCGACATCCAAGCCGCGGGTCGCGGCGTATTCATGCCACGGATCGAAACCAAGTTCCGTGACGTTCTTGACGGATTGTCCAACACCGTGATGTGTGGCGAAATTGCGACAGACCTTGGCAAGCGAGAAGCAAGAACTTTGCCTCACACGTTTGCCGGTTTTGGCGGGCTTCGCAATGACCCACCCAGCTGCCGCGCTGACCTTGATCCCCAGCGTCCTGGCTTTTGGGCCCCGGGTGTCACCGATGTATTGGCGACCAACCAAGGACGCGGTTTTCGCTGGGCGAGCGGATTGCAGCCCTACAGCGCGATGAACACAATCTTGCCTCCAAACGCGGAGACCTGCATGTCGCTGGGCGACACGACTCCCGGCGTCTTACCACCGAGCAGCCGTCACCAAGGAGGCGCCCATGTCTTGATGAGCGACGGTGCGGTTGTCTTCATGACCGACTCTGTGGAAGCTGGCACACCCAACGTTCCCACCGTGCGTGATGGGGGAACCGGCAACTCAAGCCCAGGACAAAGCAGCCCCTACGGTTTGTGGGGTTCACTCGGCACCAAAGACAGTGGCGAAGTGATTGAAGAGCAACTCAATCAATAGACGTTGCTTGTTTTGCAGAACCGAAGAAGGCCACCGCGCGCTGCGGTGGCTTTTTTCATGCGCCGCTATCGGAGTGAAGATCCAGTTCACTTCCTAGTCACTGTAGGTCGCTGCAAGATCCACTGCCTCAGCACCACGAATCGAGCACTAGCGGCTGTCCAGCAACCGGAATGCTTCGGTCAGTGCTCGCTGCCTCGCCTCCTCATCGGCAAACCCCAGGCTGTGATCCCGGAAAACGAGCAACGGATCAGCCTGTAGTTCGGTGAACCCAGCTTTCCTGGGATCGATTCCGTGGTGCTGCAGCAGCAGCGCCAAAGCGACGTCACGAACCTGTGTTCGAATCTTCGTTTTGCGAGCAGCGATCAGTTGCCAAACATGCGCGGTCCGCTCGTCCTGAAGTTTGTTCCGAGCCTGCAACTCGATGTCGTTGCGACCGATCGCAGCGGCACACAACAGCGCCGTCACTTGAGTCGCGGCCGGAGACTGCGGATCTTGGAACACTCCGTCGCAGAGTTCCGACACCAAGACGCGACACTGATATCGCATCGAAGCCAGCAGCCGCTCA
>JBGCGI010000371.1:0-22664 GCA_045110715.1 Rubripirellula sp. | reverse complement strand
GCGACAAGTCCAGATAAACGTTGCTGTGCTTGGTTCGCTCCATCTGCCGAATGATCGACTGACTGACCACATCGCGGGGCGCTAACTCAGCGCGCTGATCGTACTCCGGCATGAAACGCTGACCAGCGGAATCCACCAGGTGCGCCCCCTCACCTCGAACGGCTTCGGTGATCAACGATCTGGAAGAACCAGCAATGTACAGAACCGTGGGATGAAACTGGATGAACTCCATGTCTCGTAATTGCACACCCGCTCGATAGGCCAGCGCCTGCCCGTCGCCCGTAGCGACCGAAGGATTGGTGGACTCACGGAAGATTTGGCCCGCTCCGCCCGTGCAAAGAATCGTCTCTTTCGCCCAACCCATGACCGGCTGATCGTGCTCGTCCACAATCAACGCCCCCCGGCATCGCCCCTCATAAGTCAACAAATCGACCGTGAAAGCGTTTTCCCAAATGTCAATGTTGGCCGTCTGGCGAGTGCGTTCGATCACCGCTCGCATCACTTCCGCACCGGTCGCATCGCCGCGAGCGTGCACGATTCGGCCAACACTGTGCCCGCCCTCGCGGCCCAACATCAGCTCTCCGTCGCTTTCGTCAAACTGCGTCCCCCAGCGGACCAGTTCGTCGATTCTCCGCGGCCCCTCCCGGATCACCATGTCGACAATTTCGCGATCGCACAGATTGCCACCTGCCGCCAACGTGTCAGCCACGTGCGACTCAAAGCAATCGTCCGGGTCCATCACACCAGCGATTCCGCCCTGAGCGTAGTTGCTGTTGCTTTCCCGCAACCGGTCCTTGGTGACCACCAAAACCGATTGATTGGACTCGATCGCGTTCGCCGCCCGCAAACCGGCCAATCCACCTCCAATCACCAAGACATCCGTGAACCGGTGCAGCGCCCTCCGAGAATCAAAAGGCAGCAAGTAACGTGGCGTCATTCGTGGTTCTCAGTCTGGAATCGATCGATTGTCCGCATATCGACAGCCGTCCTTTATACCGGATACTCTGGTTGGTGATGACCACAGCGTAGTCTAGGCCTCGGGCACTCATCGTCGGCTGTTGATTTCGTCTGGAATCTCGCACGATCGGCAAGCCGCTGGCCGTGAGACCACCGGCAGGAGAAATCCCGGCCAGCCCCGGCTGCGCGGCTCAACCAACACTCTGGCGAACTTAGGGACTCTTTTTCACGAATCACCACGTTCCCGATAGGCTCTCAGGAGCGAAGCATTTGCCGACGAGTATGCTAGGCGTTCTGGCGTCACCACGAAAACACCAAGTAGATTTTGAATGAGCGAACTGAAACGCGGATTGCATGGCCATCCTGACTTTCGTGATGACGATGGCGCCGCCGAAAACTCGGATTTGCTGGATTCAGCTGATTCGGAAGTGTCCGAGGACTCCTCCGAATCCTCCGACAAGCGTCGCTTTGGACTCCGTAAGAAAAAGGGCATCAAGAAACGCCGTCGACTGACCTTGGCTGTCCTGCCCACCGCGCTGACCCTGGGCAATGGGGTCTGCGGGATGACTGCGATCGCTGTGATCATCGGCGTCAATCTGAATTGGGAGCTGGACACGAAGCTGCTGGTCGCCGGCAGCCTGATTTTCGGCGGAATGCTCTTCGATGCGTTGGACGGATCGGCCGCGCGAATGACAGGCCAAGAAAGCCAATTTGGCGCCGAACTCGATAGCCTCTGTGACGCCATTACTTTCGGAGCCGCACCAGCCGTGATCGTCTGGCGGATCGGCGATGGCTTGGGAGCGGCTCAATTCATCCACCCCAAAGTCACTTGGGCGATCGGTGTGCTCTTTACTCTCTGCGTCTTGATCCGGCTGGCCCGCTTCAATGTTGAAACCACCGAAGAGGACACCCACGAAGGATTCGAGGGCCTGCCCAGTCCGGCTGCCGCGGGAACACTCGCTGCCTTTGCGATCGCCCTGCCCGAACTCAAAGCACTGGCCATGAGCTTGGATCCCGATCATGTCATGTACATGCTGGTCGGATCACAGCTCTTTATCGTTGCGCTCGCGCTGGTCCTGGCGTACCTCATGGTCTCGCGGTTTCAGTACCCCCACGTCTTTCAAAGGCTGCTGCGTGGAAGGCGCAATCTGCAACAAATCGGACAGGCCATGTTCATCGTGATCGGTGCGGTCTGGTTCTACTGGCTCGCGATGCCAATCGCCTTTTGCTACTACGCGTTCGCTTCTCCGACCAGGGCGTTGATCCAGAGATACCGACAACGTGAACTGCCCAATCCTGAGCAATGAGCGGTGTCCCCCGTCCATCGATTGCCATGACCCCGCTGGCCAGCACGTTTGGCCGCAGGGTTTACCCAACCCTTGCGATGCGAAACGCTCGAAAAACGCAGCTCCGGCGAAGTGGCCCCGGCGAATGGGCTCTCTTCATGTATCCAACGTGTAATAATCACCGTGATTTTGCCCCCCATTCGCTCAGCGATCCGCTGTAAATGGTTTCCAGCGATGGATTTACCGTGATCCGATCAAGCCACAACACAGTTGACGCTCAGATGAAAACTGCCATTCTTAGCACGTCGGCTTCGCACTCCTCGTTTCATTCTCTATACCGATCCTGCGTATAGTTGCTCCGTGAAGCCAAGCTGACGGTCTCAGTTCGATGGCAGATGATTCGTTGCCCCCAGGTAATTTGTCGATGGAAACAAGTTCTTCAGAGAATAAGAAAGAGCCGCAGCCGCATTCGAGCCCTTTCTACAACAATCTCGTCCCAGCCTATCAAGCCCTTTGGCCAGCAGTGGCAAAGAAACGAATGCTGGCAGCGGTCGAATCCCTGGACATCGCGCCAGGCGCAAAGGTCCTGGAAGTTGGCGTGGGCACCGGACTGTCCCTCGAAAGCTATCCTCACAACGTCGACTTTACCGGCGTTGACCTCTCCGAATCCATGCTCGCCGAAGCCGAGCAACTGATTGCCGAGAAGAACTGGGAACACATCAGCGTGCTGCCCATGAACGCCGAGAAACTGACCTTCGCAGATTCGATGTTCGATGTGGTCACATCATTCCACACCATCAGCGTGGTCTCGCAGCCCCAAGAGATGATGAATGAGATGGTGCGTGTCTGCAAACCAGGAGGTCGGATCCTGCTGATCAATCACTTCCGCAGCGACAACCCACTGATCGCAAAAGTTGTTGATACAGCTGGCAACATCACCAAACGACTGGGATGGCGCACCGATTTGGACCTCGACGACATTGTCAAAGAACTGCCACTGCGGTTGGACCATTGCTACAAGCCAAACCCGCTGTCGTTGTTCACCGTGATGAAGGCCACCTGCAACAAGCCCGAAGCAATGGTCCTGTCGCCCGCGTCCTAGACTAGCCCAACATCGTTTTTACTGCGGCGTTGATCTTGGCGACAACGTCAGCAGACAAATCACTCAGCATCGGCAGCACGGGGCCAGTCTCCGCAATCCCTGCACCAGCAACCGCGTGATGCAGCACGCGAATCGGATGGATCTCGTTACGGAGATCTTCCAGAGGCAAGAACCACTTTCGAATCGACTCGGCCGTTTCATAGTCCTCCTTGTGTATCGCGTGCATCATCTCCATCGATCGCTCGGGCGCCACGCAGACACAGCCGCTGGTGAACCCCGTCACGCCAAAGTCGCGTAAGTGAACGATGGCGGGCTGCTCACCAATTCCGCTCACGATTCGCTCGGCAGGAAAGACCTCCAGGACTTCTCTCAAGTAATCGTCCTGCGTCGGATCATCACGGACCACCGCGTATTTGATCCAAGAGATAGCGCCGTCATCCTCCAGCGACTTGATCAACGACTTGTCCAACCAGCGGTCGATCTTCAGGTACAACACCAACGGCTTCCCGAGTCGCTCGGCCATCTTGCGAACCCCCGTCGCCAACCCCTGCTGGTCGACCGCATCTCGCGTGGGCAACAACATCACCGTCGGAAAAGCATAGTCGCGAAGCACTTCGATTTGGTCCATCGCCAATCCGTAAGCTGGCCCAATCGATGGCACTACCACTGTCTGGTCGCCTGCCGTGTCCGCCAACATCGACAACACGCTGGCGTATTCGGACATGCGGATGTGATAGAAAACCGCGTTGCCACCGTACAGCAGCGAACGAATTCCACCGGCCTCCATGAATCGAATCAACTTCGCATTTTCGCGTGGACAGACTTTCAAAGCAGCGTCTCGTGCCAACGGTGGAACAGCAACCACGGATTCACGAAGCTGAGAGACTGAAAAAGCGGATTCAAGCATGAGAGTTCGGGGTCAATTTCAGGAGGAAGGATTGGGAAGTCAGGCATCGGCGTTGAAGCAACGCCAAGCCACTAATGGATACTAGGTTCGGCACCAGGACTGCGTCCGGTCAGAAAGTCAAAGTCACAGCCCTTGTCCGCCTGCGTGACATGCTTGGCGTACAACTGCGAGTAGCCACGTTCAGGGATGGCCGGCAGCGGAGCCATCTTCTCGCGACGCGCGGCAATCTCTTCATCGCTGACGTGCCAATGAATTGTGCGTTCGGCCACATTGATTTCGATTTCGTCACCATTCTGCACAAGAGCCAGCGGCCCGCCAGCCGCACTCTCCGGTGCAATATGCAGAACGCAAGTTCCGTAGCTCGTGCCGCTCATCCTGGCATCGCTCAATCGAACCATGTCGCGCACGCCGGCTTCCAGGAGTTTCTTGGGAATCGGCAGCATGCCCCACTCGGGGAACCCTGGCGCGCCCAAGGGACCTGCACTTCGCAGAATCAGTACTGAGTCTTCTGTCACGTCCAGATCAGGATCATGAATCTTTGCCTTCATGTCTGGATAATTATCGAACACGAGCGCAGGTCCACGATGGTTCAATAGCTTGGGATCGGCTGCCACGGACTTGATCACGCATCCGTTGGGTGCCAAGTTGCCTCGCAACAAACAGGTTCCACCTTCCACTGCCACCGGGTTTTCCCGCGTGCGAATGACCTCGTCATCGATCACCTCAGCGCCGGCGATTTGCTCGCCCAAAGTGGTTCCGCTGACTGTCTTGCAATCGGTATTCAACAGATCGGTCATCCGCGCCAACATGGCACTCAAACTCCCCGCGTTGAAGAAATCCTCCATCAGATATCGACCACTGGGACGAATGTCTGCCAACATCGGAGTCGACCGCGAAAGTTCATCGAAGCGATCCAACGTCAACTCGATTCCCAACCTGCCAGCGATCGCAATCAGATGCACGATCGCATTGGTGCTGCCTCCAATCCCAAGCGATGCCATCAAGCCATTGTCGATGGACTCCGCGGTCATGAAGGTCGATGGTTTGCGATCTTCCCAAGCCATTTCAACCGCCATGCGTCCAGACTGCACCGCCAACCGTGAATGCTCGGCAACCACCGCTGGAATGTTCGCGGCGCCAGGCAAGCTGAAACCCATCGCTTCGGTCACGCAGGCCATCGTGCTGGCTGTGCCCATGGTCATGCAGGTTCCTGCCGATCGCCCAATGCAGTTTTCGATCCCCTTCCAATCTTGATCGCATAAATTGCCCGCCAGCCTTTCGTCCCAGTACTTCCAAACATCGCTGCCGCTCCCCAACGTGACATCCTTCCAGCGGGCACTGAGCATCGGCCCGGCAGGCATGAAAATCGAAGGCACATCCGCACTGATGGCTCCCATCAACATCGCCGGTACTGTCTTGTCGCATCCACCCATCAACACCGCAGAATCAATCGGGTGACATCGCAGAACCTCCTCGACTTCCATCGCCAACAGGTTGCGATACAGCATGGTCGTTGGCTTCATCAACATTTCGCCCAACGACATCACGGGCACTTCCACCGGAAAGCCACCTGATTGCAAAATTCCGCGGCGTACTTCATCAGCCCGGTTTCGAAAGTGCGAATGGCACGTGTTCAGTTCGCTCCAGGTGTTCAAAATCGCCACCACCGGCCGGTCTTGGTAGTCAATGTCGTCGAAACCCATCGCCTTCAAACGAGACCGGTGCCCAAAAGAACGCATGTCGTCGGGGCCAAACCAGCGGTGCGAACGAAGAGCAGAAGGATCGCGGGATGACATGGCGGACGGCGGGGAAGCAAGGTGACTGATGGGAACCCGCAATGTAGGTGCAAAGAACGCCCGAAACAACGGGATCGAATGATCAATACACCACGTGACATTCGTCCGAACTGACTGCATTCGCTAGGCATGTCCGACGCGCTGATCTGATTCGAGTTGCCCCTGCCAGCGATGCCGACACCGGCGAAAGCTCCGCTTCGGAACAACGAAACACCCCCCAAACGTGCTACAATCGAAGATCCCTCGATCGACCATGAAGAACCTGCCATGCCAAAGCCCACTCACCCTGCCGTCGAGCGTTTTGTGGAAGCAATGACTGCGCAATACGTCAGCGAAGTTTCGAAGTCCGGTTCAGCTGCTTCCAACATCGATGAATTTGCTTCTTCGATCGAGCAGACCGTCAAAGCAACGCTGCGTGCGAGGCTCTCCGTGCTAGATACCAAGCAGGACCAAGATCCCTCCTTGCATGTCACAATCGATTCGGAGTCCGCGCTGAACCAATCTGGTCAGATGCCAACACTCAATACGAACGTGTCCGGGATCACAGACGCCCTAACAGGGATCACTGCAAACCAGTTTGTTTCGGCAAAGCATCATTCCGATCACGACACAATGGACAGCGATCCGCGGCCCTTGAGTGTCAAAAACGCTGTTCGACGCGGTCAAAAGGAATCCGAAGCAACTCCCAAGGCACCCCAGGATTACGAGTTCCTGGGAACGCTGGGGAAAGGAGGCATGGGAATCGTCTACCAAGCACGACACGTTCCTCTCAATCGTACCGTCGCGATCAAGATGATCCTCTCAGGCGCTCATGCGAGCGCAGAACAACTCCGCAGGTTTCGGCAAGAGGCGGAGTCCGCCGCGCGACTCACACATCCCAACATTGTTTCAGTACACGAAGTTGGCGAGCACGAGGGGCTGCCCTTCTTTTCGCTGGAGTATGTCGATGGGCATTCCGTATCCACTTTGATGAAGCAATCGACGCTGAGCGCCACTGACGCGGCTGAACTATTGGTGCCAGTTTCTCGTGCGGTTCACTATTCCCACCAGCAAGGAGTCTTGCATCGCGATCTGAAACCACAAAACATTCTGCTAACCAAGACTGGCGTTCCTAAAGTCGCTGACTTTGGTTTGGCGAAACGCCTGGATGCGGAGGAGGACGACCAGAAGACTCGTGAAGGAGTGATCATCGGTACTCCTGGGTACATGGCACCTGAGCAGGCGCGTGCCGGAAAACCTGTCGGCCCGTACTCGGATGTGTATGCACTCGGTTGCATTCTGTATTACATGATGACCGGTCGTCCTCCATTCAAAGCACCGACCGCTTTTGAAACCGTGCGACAATCATTGAGCCAAGATCCTGTCTCGCCGTCAAAGCTGCAGACCGGGCTGGACATGGACTTGGAAACGATCTGCTTGAAAGCGTTAGAAAAGGACGTTAACAAACGCTACCAAACCGCCGCTGATTTCGCCGATGAATTGCAGCGTTTCCTGGACGGCAAACCGATCATGGCTCGGCCGATCACCAGGCCGGAACGTCTTTCCAAATGGTGCAAACGCAACCCTCGTGTCGCCATGCTGTCCGGATTAGCCGCGTCCTTGCTGCTGTGCTTACTACTCGGCGGCATCGTTACATCGGTGATCATGAATCAGCAACGGATTGCGGAAAAAGCGGCACGGAAGAACGCACAGGCAAGCGAGCAACGCGCCAAGGCAAGCAGCAAAATCGCGGATGATCAAGCAGAACTGGCACTCGATACGACCCGATTGATCCTGTACCAAGCAAAGGATTTCTTCGAAGGCAAGCCCGAGCTCGTTCCCTTGCGAAAAACGATGCTCGATTCCATTGTCGCGGGAGTCGAAAAAATTCACGCCGAACGATACGACACCGACCTCCAAACCACGTTCGTTGCCTCGGCAGACTGCCAACTCGGCCAGATCTACTTGGAAGTCGGTGAGTTCCAGAAGGCGCGCGACAAGCTGCTCGAGTCGCAGCGCAAACTGATCGTGCTGAACAAGGAAGGCAAGCTAAGCCGAGCCGACGTCAGCCAGATGAACATCTCTTTGGCATTGGGCGACGCCTATCAAAAACTGGGCGACGCGGAGGCTGCCAAGGAGCAGTTTCTAAACCTGCTGGAGCAACGCACAAAATACTTCAGCAAGGCCCCCAGTAAGCTCAACCCCATCGTCGTCGGGGAAAGCATGTCGGTTGCCTATGGAAAGCTTGGCGGAATCTACAGCGAACTGGGAAAACCAGAGGAAGCACTGAAGTACGGAATCAAGGGCGTTGAAGCTCGCCGGCAAGCGTTCAACCACAAACCCAATAGTTTTCAAGCAGCCGCTCACCTCGCCAGTGCACTCAGCAATCTGAGCGAAATGCACGAACGCGCCGGCGAAACCGAGAAAATGCTAGAGACCAGCAGTGAAGCAATGGAACTGCAAACGCGACTGGCGAACATACGGTCCGACGTCGCGACGCTCCACAACACCGCCATGAAACAAAAGACGGTCGCGCGCCAGTATCTGTTGCTGGGAAAAAACCAAGAGGCGCAAACTCTCTTGAATCAGGCAACCGCCACGTTCAGCGGACTGATGAAAAGAGCTGGTGACAACCAGAAGGTGATTTCGCAAACGGTCGACGCTTACTATTGGCAGGGCGCCGTTGAACAAAGTCTGAAGAAAGATCCAGCCGAGAGTTACGATCGTGCGGTTGAACTTCAGCGAAAACTCATCGCAAAGTCAGACAATGTCAACACTCAAGGCATGCTCCTGAAGATTTTGGCGCGAGCAGGAAAAATCGAAGAGGCACTCAAAATCGCCGATCGACTCGCCAGTGACGATGCCAACATGCATCATTGCGGATACGCCGCCTGCGGATACGCCTTGGCCGCAGTCCACGCCAAACCGCCGCAACAAACCGAACTGATCGACAAAGCAATTCAGTACGTGGGCAAACTCGTGGACCATGGCTATCACGACTTCGAGTCGCTGCGAAAAACGGATCTCGACTTCGCGCCGCTACAATCCCACGCCGCCTTCCAATCCATGCTGGACGAAAAAGAAAAATCCATTCGACGCTCTGATTCAGCCAAAGAATCGGATTGATCACGTGAGCGACTGCCCGTGCGCAGCAGTTCCTACCCATCGATCATTGCGGTTGCTGGAAGCCTCAGTCGCGACTGGGGCGAGAAGTCTTCGGATGCCGCGAAACAAAGTGCGTGGGCAAATCTGGCAGCGATTCTAAAAACAATCGGCCATATTGTTTGGTGTGCACCCGTGGATCCAAGACCACCACCATGCCTTCATCCGTCTGCGTACGAATCAAGCGTCCGAAACCTTGCCGGAACTTGATGGCAGCCTCGGGCAACTGATACTCCGTGAAAGGACTGCCCCCGTTGGCCTTGATCGATTCCAAGCGGGCTTCCAGTAGCGGGTGATCCGGAACGGCGAACGGCAACTTGGTGATGATCACATTGGACAACGCGTCCCCGGGAACATCCACACCTTGCCAAAAACTATCAGTTCCAAACAGGACACCGCGAGGATTGCGTCGAAACGAGTCCAACAACTGCGTCCGATTCTGCGTGCCAGCCTGGCTGTAAAGCTCCAAGTTGTTTTCCACGAGCCAGCCCATCAACGATTGCGCACATCGCTTCAGCAAGTCGTAGCTTGTGAACAGTACGAAGGCGTGGCCTTCGGTGTGCCCCGCAAAACGTTTGATTTGATTGGGAATTTCCTTTTCAAACTCATCCCGCTGACTTGCTGGATCTGGCAAATCTTTGACCACGATCAGCTTGGCTTGCTTTCGGTAATCGAACGGGCTGCCAACCCGCAGCGACATGCCGCCGGACAGTCCGATTCGCGATCGAAAGAACTTGAACTTGTCGTCGGTCCCCGTCGCCAGTGTGGCACTGGTCATGATCACGCTACGAACCATCTCGCTTTGGTACAGCTCTTTGCGAAGTGATTCTCCCACATCGATCGGCGAAGCCGCCAAGGTGACGCGATCCAATCCACCACGACGTGAGCCGGTGCGTTCGAGCCAGTACACAGCGCCGTCCACTTCTTGCCGCAACCACTGACGCAAACCGCCCGCCAAAGCCAACATGCGATCGTGAGCCGACTCAAAATCTTTGCGGTCGGATTCGCTTTTCTGACCTTCCGCTTGTTCTTTCAAAGCCTGTGCCAATCGCTCCATCGGCTCGCTCAATGGATTGTCGACCAAGTCGGGGTGATGGACTCGTCCGTTCTTGGGGCCGGATTGCTCCCACCAGTCCAACAGATCAGCAAACAAGTTGGTCGCGGCAAAACGACATCGTTCCACTTGTTGCTGCAGCCCCCTCAAATCTTTATCAACCAACAATCCTTTTTGAGTGCGATCGTTGTACAAACGACCAAACAGATACTCGAACTGACCGCTGGTGACTCGAATTCCCAGGTGATCACCGGCCACGGACTCGACGGTATGGCATTCGTCCAAAATCACGACATCGTAATCCGGCAACAGCGCGACGCCTTGACGACGCAACGCAATGTCGCTGAACAACATCGCGTGATTGACAATCATCAACTGCGACCCTGCCGCTCGGCGACGGGCGCGAAAGTACAAACAATCACCGTGATGCTTGCAGGCACGTCGCAGGCAGTTGCTGGTATCACTTGCGACCTCGTCCCAAACCAATGCATCGGGACGAATCGGCAGGGACGAGCGGGATCCGTCGGCAGTGTCGCCAGACCAATCTTTGATGGCCCGCAGCTGCCGATGCTGCTCGTCGGAAGACAACAGCGTGGTCGCTTTGCTGATCGCGCGATTCATCCGCCGAAGCGAAATGTAGTTGCTGCGTCCTTTGACCAAGACGGCGGAAAACTCGCGCGCAATCACGCTATTCAAAAGCGGAACGTCTTTGTTGATGAGCTGCTCTTGGAGACTGATCGTATGCGTCGAAATCAAGACGCGTCGTTTCCTGGGTTCGCCAGATTCTTCCGAATCAGCATCGACGGTCCCCGCTGGCGGAGGCATCAACTTCCCTTGGTTCTCAGTAGCGTGCAGAATCGCCGGAACTAAATAGGCGAAACTCTTGCCCGTGCCAGTACCGGCTTCGGCAATCAGATGCTTCTCATCGCGCATCGCCTCGGCCACTTTGCGTGCCATCTGCAACTGCTGTTCGCGAGGTTCGTAGTTCTTCAATCGGCGTGCAATACTGCCGTCGAGACCAAGAATCGAATCAACCGAGAGTCCATCGCTCACTTGATGCTCTCGTACGATTTCGGGAACTTCCTGTAACAACAACCTCGCTCAAGATAGCGATCGTAACGCCAGAGAGCCATGACCCAATTTTCCCAGCCAGATTGTGATCGGGTAGAACTTGGGTCGCCTTGACACCACATTTTGTGCCATGATTGGCACTCTCAAGTTTCCCGGTCCACTCTAGATTCTTTCATGAGCACTCTCCGTCAAGTCTGCCCATCCTGTAAGCGTTCCCTTGAGCTTCCCTCCGAAGCCGAGGGTCGCTTGGCGAAGTGCCCGGCATGCCAAGCGACTTTCACTGCCCACGCAGACCTGATCCCGCCGGCTCAGCAACAGCCTCCGCAGCCAGCCGCCCAAGATCCTAGTGAATCGCCCGCAGCGGATCCTGCACCCACGCAGCCTCAGCGGCCTGTTTCGGAGAATCCGTTCGTTGAACCGCTAGAGAGTGGGCCGGCACCGACGGCCACGCCCAACCCCTACGCCCCGGCCGCCTATCGCGAGCCCATCCAGACCATTGGCGAACTTCCGATTGTGGATCGGTCCATCGAGGAAGTGTTTTCACCAACTCTCGCAATCTTTGCTCAGCGTTGGAGCGCTCTGCTGATCGCATTCATTGTCGTCGGCGTTGGTTCGTTCGTCACCATGTTCGCCTCGCTCTTCCTGTTCGCCATGCTTTCGGAACTGGGGCAAGAAGTGGGCGCCGTGGTCAGCCTGGTGCTGCTGGTGCCGGTGGGTATTTTCGCCAGCGCATACTTCAGTGTTGGCATTTGCCGCAATGCAATTGCTGTTGCACGGAACTCGCCAACACCGCTCGCCGAATTATTGCCACCGCTGAGTGCCGTATTCCGTTTCCTTGTTGGCGCACTCGCAATGGCGGTGTTCGTCGGCATTTTCGTGGGCGTTTTCGTCGGAATCTTGGCAGCACTTGGTGCGTCGGGCAATGATGAACTGATGGGCGTGATCGGAGTCTTAGGCGGACTCTTTTTCGTCGTGGTCGGAACCGCTGCCTATTGGTTGCTCTGGGCCTGGATGTTCATTGCCAGCGATGGCAAAGCAACGGCGATTGGATCTATCCGCGGCGCGATCAGCATGACGATGCACAACAAATTGACATCCTTTCTGCTGGTCGTGATTGCGACGGCTCTCTCGACTGCCGGCGCAGCGGCCTGCTACGTCGGGTTGCTGGTCACCTATCCGCTAACGAATCTGATGTTCGCAGTCGCCTACATGCTCATGAGCAACCAGCGAATCGACGATCCCCGAGCCTACAGAGATCCCTACTCCCCATAGGCCGGATCAAAGAACCGTAGGCCGGATCAAGGAGCGACAGCGACACAGCTCCGGCACTCCAAATCCACTCAATCACGGCGTGGCCTCAAATCGATACCCCACTCCGTAAACCGTTTGAATGATCCTTGGGTGTTTCGAATCGACTTCGATCCTTTTTCGCAACTGGCTGATCGTTTGATCGAGCGTTCGACTGTTCGGAATATGGGTCTCCCCCCAAGCAATGCGAAACAGATCATTTCGCTGCACGACTTCGCCCGGACGACTCGCCAAAACCTGCAAGATTCGCAGCTCTCGAGCTGTCAATTCAATCGTGTGGTCATCCCGACGGGCGCGCAACTGACTTGGCATGATTTCCAAATCCTCCATTTGAAACTCGTGCTCAGGCAACGGCGGCGAATCGACGCTCTTTTCGGTGTCTCCAATGCAACGGCGTGCGACAGCGCGAATGCGAGCGATCACCTCTTTTGCTCCGAACGGTTTGACGATGTAGTCGTCCGCCCCGAGTTCCAACCCAACCACTTTGTCAATTTCTTCCGCCTTCGCGGTGATGAACAGAATCGGCATCGTGGGCGTTTGTTGACGAAACTGGCGACACAGATCAAACCCGCTCAGGCCCGGCATCATCACATCCAGGCATGCCAAATCGGGTTGTTGCTGATCGAACAAGTACTTTGCTTGTCGACCATCAGCGGCCTCGCGAACGGTGTGCCCCTCTGCTCGCAAGACTTCCGCGAGCGCGGCGCGAGTATTGGGATCATCTTCAGCTACCAAGATTTCCAGTTTCATCACCCTTGCTCCTCAGGTTGATCGGACTCGATGGGTCGAATTGCAAGTTGCAGTTCGAAACACGCCCCTGGCTGGCCAGGTGGCGTCGAAACCAACTTCAGGTCACCGCCATGACGTCGCGCCAGTCTCCTCGCGATCGTCAATCCGATCCCAGTCCCACTGGGAGCACTGATCGAATCGTCCAGCCGAGAGAAAGGCTTGAAGATGACGCGTCGCTTACGATTCGGAATGCCGGGCCCACGATCAGACACGCGCACGACCAAGCCGTCCTTCACGCGTCGCGAAGAGACCTGTACGAGCTTTCCGTCACTCGCGTATTTTTCGACGTTGCTCAGCAGGTTGACCAAGATCATTTCGAAGATATCGGCATCCAACTGCACTCGTTCTCCCATGTTCAAGTCACGCTCGACCAACAGTTCTGCATTCTCAAAGCTGGGAGCGAACTGAGTGAGACACTCTTCGATGACTTCATCGGGAATCGCAGAAGCGATTCGAGGCCCTTGCTGCCCTC
The DNA here is from genome assembly GCA_045110715.1 of Rubripirellula sp. Taxonomy (GTDB): domain Bacteria; phylum Planctomycetota; class Planctomycetia; order Pirellulales; family Pirellulaceae; genus Rubripirellula. The sequence goes on along the minus strand of JBGCGI010000371.1, from coordinate 8,781 downwards.
GATTGTCACGAATCATCTCCAGAACACCCGAGACCAATCGTCCCAAACGTCGGCTCTCAGAATCGATCACATGCAACCGTCGCTCGATCGAATCCCTGGGCTCGCTCGAGGGCAACTTTTCCAAATCCGATTCCGCAAGCTCTGCGTACAAACGAATGTTGGTCAGCGGAGTACGCAGCTCGTGCGAAACCTGGGAAGCAAAGCTGACTCGGTTGCGTGCAGAACGCATCTGCCGCTGCACGCTGGTCAAAACGTATGCCCCAAGAGTTAGCAGCAGCACGCCAACGCCAGCCAATGAAGTGATCAACGACACCGATGCCGTGTTGGGCAAAGGGTCATCGCTGTGGAACTCCAATTGCCAGCTTGTCAGCGGCCAAGAGAGGCTGCGTTTTGCCAGCGGCTCGACACAAGGTCCCACATTGTCGCCCCATCGATACACAAACTGCTTGGACTCATCCACCAAAGCGGTGAACCCGATACGCTTGCCGTCGGAATCGCGCAGCAAAGGCGGTCCCGAACTAGGAAGTGCTGCAGTCAAGTCCGCGACCCAACGCGCTCGTTCCAGCAAAATCCCGACCGATGTGCCATCGCTGCGTGGCACCCAATAGATCAACTGCAGCCCCTCTTCCATGTACCAGACCTGCCAGTTGCCTTTTCCGATTGCCGGCGGTTTTGCGTTGGGCGCAGGCGTCCGCGTGGGAAAACCGCTGCCGGACTTTCGAGAACCACCCTTGATCGCATCGGGAAGAATGTTCGCGACCTTAGAACTGATCGAGGACGAGTCTTCCGGAGTCCCCCGCGGGTTCTCGTTGGTTTCGTTGGTTTCGTTGGTTTCGTTTGCCGTTTCGGCTTCGGTCAGGTCAGGCTTGCTGTCGTTGATCGCCGGAATCGAAGCGTACAGAGCAAGATCTTCTGCCGCATCACTGCCGGGCTTGGGGGGATACAGCAGCATGCCCTTTTCATTCACAAACATCGCCTGCCGCACCGCGGGGTGCTCGCGATCGAGTCGCTGCAGCGTCACCAGCGGATTCCTCGACTTCCGCAACTTCGCCTCCAAGTCACGAGCATACCGACCAAACACGCGTCGCAGCGTCCGGTCATAGTCGTCGAGCCGAGCCCGATACAGAAACACCAATTCTTCGCGAGCAGCCTCTTGCTGATCACGATGTGCAGAGGTCGACAACCAGCCCAGCAACACCAAAGGCGCGGCCACCAGCAACAGCAGGGCAAAGAGAAGTCGTCTTGGCATGATCTCGTTGGCATCGATTCCATCCCGCGATTCCGATGATGATCGCTGGGCTCATCTACATTGTATCTTCGTCACTGAGCGACGTCGTCTCAAGGGAGAACCGCTCACGTTCTCATTTCGACCGGCCTGCTGCTTTTGAACTCCCCGACCCAAAGACTTCAAAGAGAGCACTTAGCTTTGACCTCGATTGCTGTGACTTGACACCGCTCTGAGCGGCGCGCATCGTCTTGCGACTGCGATTCCAATCGCTGCCTTCGACCATTTTCACCTGGCTCTTGTTGATTTCAATATTGACCTCAAGATCGGGCAACACGTCGGTCACTCCTTTTTCTCGACAGGACGCTGCGAACCGCTCCAAATCCTTGACATTCTTGCTCAGCAACGACTTGGCCTCTTCAACCTTGCCTTGATCGCGGAGTTCGGTCGCTCGCATGTTTCTTTCGTTGGCGAGCTGCACTGCACAGTGCGCATACGTGCGATCGTCTCGATTCCCATTCACCACCGCCACTGAATCCGAGAACTTCACACCAACGCTCTGACTCAACTTGTCCCATGACTCCGAAAACATATTCTGATACTCAACGTTGACCGACACGAGTTGCTGCGAGGTGTCAGGCTCGCTTGAGTCGACTTCCACTTCCAAAACAAAGTACCTCTGCTGCTTGGCGTACAACTGCGCCAACGGAATATGAATGTCACGCCCCATGATTTCTGCCTTCGTGCCCAACACGCGAACCGGGCGAACCCCTTTACCCACACGTGCATGAATTTCAAAGTCACTCGCAACGACACTCATCAAATCGTTGAACTCGGTGTTAAATACAGCAACCAAGTCATCCTCCTCTTCGACAAACATGTGATTGCCACTTGCCGCTGACGCCAAGCCGCTCATCAAGTCTTCGTTGTACCCAAGACCAAGCCCCAGCGTACTGACACTGACTCCTTCTTTGAGAAGCGATTCGCCCAACCTTTCCAAGTCGCGTGGACTACGCGGGCCGACGTTGGCGCGACCGTCTGACAGCAAGACCACGCGGTTGACAGAACCCTCATCCAAAAACTTACGGACTTCTGCCGCTCCTTTACTAACACCAGCGAACAAAGCGGTGCCACCATTGGCTCCAATGGAATGGATCCGTTTGATGATTCGATCGCGGTCCGTCGCTTTCGTCGCGGGAACCAACACCTGAACCGATGAGTTGTAGAGTACAACTGAAATGATGTCGTCGTCGCTGAGACGATCGATCGCTGCAATCGCCGCCTGCTGAGCCTGAGCAAGTTTTGATCCGGTCATCGAGCCACTATTGTCGATCACAATCGCCACGTTCACGGGAGGACGTTCCTTGGCGTTGGGGATGTCAAAGCCAGACAACGCGATCCTGACATAGTTGATCTCGTTGTCGCCCGCCAACATCGTGGGGTTCGCCACACCGACTTTCAACTCCACCTGATCGGCACTCGCATGACTGGTGACAGCCAGCAGTGAGGCCAGCAACGTGATCGTCAGAACTGGACTTCGTCGGTCTAAACGGAACATCTCGATGCCTCTGAAACGGAAGAAATAGCTTGCAAATTCGCGTCGAACCAATGTGGTCGATGACAGTTCCACTATCAGAGCTAGAATGGCGTCGCCAATGGTCAACTCGCTGTCAGGAGAATGTAAAAGAGTTGTCAAAACCAGGTTCAATGCCCAAGTCCGCGCATTCCACAGAGTCCCCCAGTCCAGACCATTCCCCGATGTCCGAACACTTGAACCGCCGCCAACCCGAAGGTCGATGCCGCTGTTCAGTTTGCCCGCGTCCACCACAAGGGAGTGCAACAGAGTTCACGCGACAAACCTCAACCCCTTGCACCCGTAACGTCGAAGCAAATCCCATCGCGGGATTTCTCTGACCGCTATCGCACCAAGGATCGGTCGCAGAAACATGGACGCAACAAGCAATACACGCTTTCGGAACATCAACTCGTTCGCCTACCTCTTCTTGCTGGGCATGCCGCTCCAACGCCCGCGTGGCTGGCAGGACGGTTGCGAAGTCACACGGTGATCCAGTCGCTACTTGCAGGTCATTGGCAAAGCAAAGTACGCAGACCTGACCAACGACGTCACGGGCAACGCTTCGGCGCTCAATGCTTTCCTGCTATACGACGGCGAGGTGGATACGAATCTACTCGACGTCAAAATCGGCGTCGTGGTCCCAATCTCCCAACGCTTCGCATTCAAGGCCAGCTACCAAGGCTTGCTCCTGGATGACGCGGCCGGGGCACTGGAACAACCCAACGAATTATTTCTTTTCGATTCCACCACACAAACACCTCACTTCCACAAAATCGAGCGGGAGGGTGTCCAGCCTGACCTGACCGCGATCTTTTCGCATTTGACTCTTGCCGCCTAGCGTTCCCGACTAGGCGCCCAATCGTGATTCTCGCGTCCTAGCCAGTTGCCAAGCCGAACCGTTAGATTGTTGATCCCTGCCGATCACCATTCCAACGAGACTTTCCCCACGCGATGGCTGCCAAGAAACCAACGACGCAAGAGCTTTTTCCGGAAGCGAAAAAGCTGTATCTCCTGGACGGAATGGCGCTGACTTATCGCGCTCATTTTGCTTTGATACGCAGCCCCCGATTCACCTCCAGCGGGATGTGCACCAACGCCATTTTCGGCATCGCCAATACGGTGCTGGACATCATCAAACGCGAACAGCCGACTCACATCGCTGTCGCCTTTGACACCCCCGAACCGACTCAGCGCCACATCGACTACCCCGAGTACAAGGCGCAACGTGACGCCATGCCCGAGGACATTGGTGAACAGCTGCCATTTATCGATAAACTTTTCGACGCCTTCAACATCACCACGATTCGAATTCCTGGCTACGAGGCGGACGACATCATTGGCACGCTGGCGCATCAAGCTTCCGCCGCCGGTTTCCAGACTTGGATGGTCACGCCTGACAAAGACTACCACCAACTGGTGACCGAAGATGTGGTGATCTACAAACCGGGACGACGTGGGGGCGACTCCGAAATCATCGGCATCCCGGAAGTACTCGAGAAATGGCAAATCGAGCGAGTCGAACAGGTCATCGACATCCTTGGGTTGATGGGCGACTCCAGCGACAACATCCCTGGCGTGAAAGGCATCGGCCCCAAGACCGCGCAGAAACTAATGGAGACGTACGGCTCGATCGAGAACTTACTGGAGCACACGGCCGAACTGAAAGGCAAGCAACGTGAACGCGTCGAAGCAGACCGCGACATGGCCCTGCTTTCCAAGCGATTGGTCACGATCCAACTGGACGTGCCTCACGAAGTGCAGCTCGATGCCCTCGAACTCCAGAGCCACGATGACGAAAAGCTGAAAACGCTGCTGATGGACCTGGAGTTTGACTCGTTGGGTAAGAAGTTGTTTGGCAAATCGTTTTCGTCGGCCAACTCACGAGCGAAAGTCATCCGCGAAAAGCGTGAAACAGAAATTCAAGCGACACTGTTCGACGAACCTGTGGAAGAGACTTCGATCAACGACGTCAAGCACAAATACCACACGATCACCACAGCGGACCAACGTGCCGACCTGATCGCGCTACTCAAGAGCCAGAAATCCTTTTGTTTCGACACCGAAACCACCGGACTCGATCCACGAGCCGCGCTGCCACTTGGAATCGCGTTTTGCTATGAGGCTCATCAGGCGTACTACGTCGTATGCCCGCCCGACCCGGCTGAATCCTTGCGAGTCATCGAAGAGTTTCGAGAAATCTTCGAGGATGAGAACATTGCCAAGACGGGACACAACTTGAAGTATGACGTGACGTTGCTGAGGTGGCACGGGATCGACGTACGCGGCGAACTGTTCGATACGATGCTGGCTCATTCGATGAAAGAGCCAGAGATGCGACATGGCCTAGACTATCTCTCCAAGCTTTACCTGGGTTACAAGCCGATCCCAACTTCGGACCTGATCGGTCCCCGCGGCGACGAACAGAAAAACATGCGGGACGTTTCGATTGAAAAGATCTCCGAATACGCCTGTGAGGACGCTGACGTAACGCTGCAAGTAGCCGCAGCGATTCGTCCCGACATCGACAACCGCGGTGTCGGAAAAGTCTGTTACGAAGTCGAATGCCCACTGATCCCTGTACTGGTGGACATGGAATTCCAAGGCATTCGACTGGACACCGAAGCGCTCGATTTGTTCGAGAAAAAACTGTCCTTGGAGATCGAACAGCTTGAAGGTGACATCTTCGCCGCGGCAGGACACGAGTTCAACATCGACTCCCCCAAACAACTCGGCGTCGTACTCTACGAAGAACTGCAACTCGAGTCGAATCCCAAGAAGACAGCCACCGGACAGTACTCGACTCGCGAAGCAGAACTGGAACGCCTGTCGGGAAAACACAAGATCATCGCCGATGTGCTGGACTATCGAAATGCCAGGAAGCTGAAGAGCGTCTATGTGGATCAACTCCCCGAGTCGGTGAATCCTGACACCGGGCATTTGCATACGCATTACAGCCAAGCCTGGACGGCAACGGGACGCATGCAGTCTCAGAACCCGAACCTGCAAACGATTCCTGTTCGCAAAGAACGTGGTCGCGACATCCGCGCGGCATTCGTACCGAGGGACGAAGACCATTTGATCTTGAGCGCTGATTACTCTCAGATCGAACTTCGCGTGATGGCCGAACTCAGTGGCGACGCCGACATGCGACAAGCCTTTGTCAACGGCGATGACATTCACACGATCACCGCATCGAAGGTTTACAAGGTTGACGTCGAAGAGGTCACTCGCGAGATGCGTGCCAAAGCCAAAACGGTCAACTTCGGAATCATCTATGGCATTTCCGCTTTCGGGCTGCAACAGCGATTGAACATTCCACGCGCCGAAGCGAATGAGCTGATCGACAATTACTTCGAGAAGTATCCGGGAGTGCAGGAGTACATCGATCGCACGATCGAATTCGCGCGAGAACACGGCTATGTCGCAACCCAGACGGGCCGACGACGCTACATCCGCGACATCAACTCTAGAAGCAAGACCGTCGCCAACGCTGCCGAACGCCTAGCGATGAACAGTCCGATCCAGGGAACGGCTGCCGACATGCTCAAGTTAGCCATGATCAAAGTCTTTCGCGCACTTCGGGACGGCGAGTTCCAGACCAAGATGGTGCTGACCGTTCATGACGAGATCGTATTCGACATGCTCAAGAGCGAACAAGAAGAGGTCATGCCGGTGATCGAAACGGCCATGAGAGCGACCCTACCAATGGAAGTCCCAATCGAAGTCGAAATGGGAGTCGGCAAAAACTGGCTGGAAGCTCACTGATAAGAAACGTCCAAACGTTTGACCAACGCACAAACAAGGAATCGGGCCACCTAGAACTGACTCGATGCACTGCGCAGTCAAGTTGCCGCAGAGTTCACCGACCCCACAGAGCCTTTGAATCTATTGTACGCTGTGGCTCATCTTCTTCATCCAGAGCCGGTCAATCAACCGGGGCGGCTTGCTACTCTCCGAGTGTCGCGATCAGCTCGTCGATCACCGCTTGCAGATTTTCGATCATCCCTTGAGCGTTGTCGAACTCACCGTCGCGCAGGGCGAATTCGACCATCTCAGCCACCGAGATCGTTCGGTGTGCCGCGATCACTCGGGCAGCTCCTTTGATCGTGTGCGCCAATCGTTGCCCTTCGGAGGCCTGTTGATCTTCGATGGCTTTTCTCAGCCCGGGCATCAAGCCCGGAATTTCGTCGAGCGCTGAGTCGCGGACCGTCGCAAACAAGGATTCGTCTCCACCGACGTTCTCGATCGCTTCCTCCAGATCAATCACCTTCAATTCGTTGGTATCGGCTGGCGGACTCGTCTCATTGGGGGTTGGGGGCAGTTCCCGCTCGTTGGACATCGCTCGGTTCTCCGTGGCATCTTTCGAGTTTAATTCCGCGGCATGCATCAACACGCGATGCAATTCGTCGCGTCGGACAGGTTTCGACAGGTATTCATCCATTCCAGCTTCCATGCAGCGTTCACGATCACCCTTCAGAGCGTGAGCCGTCATGGCGATGATCGGAGTATACCGGGACGAACCGTCCTCCATTCGCCGAATGCGACGTGTCGCTTCCAGCCCGTCTACCTTCGGCATCTGGATATCCATAAAAATCGCATCGTACGCCTGAACGCACGCCATTTCGATTGCCATCTCACCATCCTCGGCAACATCCACCCGATGCTTCCACCTGCCCAGCAACCCCAAAGCGACTTTCCGATTGGCAATGCCGTCCTCGACCAACAGCAGGTTCATCGGCGTCATCGGAGCTTCCGAATCATCATCTTCGCGATGGGAATCGTCATTCACTTCGTCCGCAATCGTGACGGGAATCACAAAGTGAAATCGACTTCCCTTACCCAATTCACTTTCAAGCCAGACACGACCTCCCATCCCTTCTGCCATCGACTTTGTGATCGCCAGACCAAGGCCAGTGCCACCATAGACCCTGGTGGTCGACATGTCTGCTTGCTCGAACGGCTCAAAAATCCGCTTCAGCTTCTGCTCTTCGATTCCAATTCCTGCATCTTCGACCAGGAAGTGCAGCATGACCTCGTCACCGTCTCTTGACTCAACGTCGACCGATAAAGTGATGGTCCCATCCTCGCTGAACTTGATCGCGTTTCCGACCAAGTTCACGACCATCTGTCGCAGGCTCATGGCGTCGGCGTGAACCCAGCGGGGAACATCGGGAGCGAACTCCCACTTCAGCTCAACGCCCTTTTGCTGGGCACGCAGGAGCATCGACTTGAGCGTCGACGTTGTCTTATGGATCAAATCGAAATCGACCGTCTCGTATTGCAGCTTGCCAGCTTCGATCTTCGAAAAGTCTAATATTTGATTGATCACTCCCAACAACGCGTCTGCCGAATCGACAACGATTTTCAAGTACTCTGTCCGTGTTTTCGTATCATCGGTTTCGAGCGCCAGCTCGGTCATTCCAATCACGGCGTTCATTGGAGTTCGAATTTCGTGGCTCATTTTGGCCAAGAACTCGCTCTTGGCCCGATTGGCAGCCTCCGCTTCCTCCTGGGCCAGCTTCGTCGCAGTGATGTCACGAGAGATTCCGTAGATCCCGACCACGCTGCCGTTCTCATCGATCATTGGCGCCTTCGTCGTCGACAACCAGATCACAGAACCATCGGGGTTCCGCTGCTGCTCTCCCTTTCCAATCATCGGCTCTCGGGTTGCCATGATCTTTTGTTCGTCGGCCAAATACTCCGATGAGTCAGCGGTCCCAAAAACATCGGTATCCGATTTACGAATCAGGCTCTCCGAAGAATCGAAACCGAGATATCGAGCCAACGCGTCACTGGTGCGAAGAAATCGGCTGTCAGAGTCCTTGAAAAAGATGTAGTCGGGAGAGTTTTGCAAAAGCGTATTGAGCAAGAAGTGCTCGAAGGCAAAACGGTCGCTCAGATCTTTCAATTCCGCCGTTCGTTCAACAACCAGACGTTCCGTGCGCGCTTTGCGTCCCAGAATCAATCGAATGTACTTACC
>JBGCGI010000370.1:0-13381 GCA_045110715.1 Rubripirellula sp. | reverse complement strand
TGGGATCGCGGGTGGGAGCTAGCTTGCGAAGGAGAGTGCCGTACGAGTAGCGTTGGTGATCAAAAGCGTCCAGCATCTGCGTTCGCGTCGTCTTCATCCGCTCGACATAGGAATCGCCTAGGTCAATCTGAGCTCGAAGAGGCAATGTGTTGACGCAGTGCCCAAGCAGGTTTGGCATGTCCATCGCAGGTTGCCCGGCCGTCGGAATGCCAAGGCAGAGATCGTCATTCCCCGTCATTCTCGACAGGTAGCTTTGAAACGCGGTGAAGATTGCACCGAATAGGCTACAACCCGATTTCGCCCCGATTTTTCGGACGCTCGCAACCAATTCTGGCGACAACCAGTGATCGTGCCGAAGTGAATCGTAGGTTCGCAGTGTCGGGCGCTGAGACGTCACGGGCAAGTCCAGTACAGGAATGTCGTCCTGGAACTGGCTGACCCAATACTGCTCGTCTGCCTTGCCCTGATCGGAGCGCAAATACGACTCCATCTTGTCGGCATACGCGATGTAGGTGGGTGCGTCGGGCAAATCTTCGGTGCCAACACCAACGAGTGAGTCGTAGATCACACCCAGATCGCGTACAAAGACGCCCAGTGACCATCCGTCGATCACAATGTGGTGAGCGACGATGGTCGCGCGATACTTTTCATTCGAGAGCTTCTGAACCGCTACCCGAAGTAGCGGACCATTTTGTAGATCGAATGGCGTGTTTGCAAACGAGCGAACGATTTCACGAGCGGTTGCCTGGATCGTTGCTTCCGAATCAGCCGTCCAGTCGAACAGATCGAACGCGAACTGTGGAGCCTTGCGGACCACCACCTCGCGTCCATCGCTGCTGATAAAGCTGCGTAAAGACTCGTGACGCTCGACGAGCTTTTCAAGCGCCACTTGGAACATTGCGGTATCCAAAGAACCGTTGAATTCGAGCGTGCTGATCTCGTTGTAGGCGCAGCTGGCACCTGGGTTTTGAGTGCTCGACAGCCAAATTTCCAGTTGTGCTTCTGTCGTTGGGTATCGCTTCACGACCGAGGAATCTGTCACGAAGACAGCGGCGTTTGCGGTGGTGAGATCAGTCTGAATGGAAGTCATGAGTTTGCCCGAGAGCGCGGCGACGAAGACCGTCGCACTGAATGATGAATGGAATCGAATGTTGGGTTTGGGTACGACTACAGCGGAGCGTTCACTTGAATGAACTGACCGGGATTCTGAGAATCCGTAACAAACCAACCGGGGTTCCCGTTGCGGTCGTTACCCTGTTTGGGAGTTTCTGTTGTCGTGGATCTCTCGGCGGGTTGGCTCGCCGGAGCAGATGCCGAAACCGGTCCGTTACCAGGAATGAATCCATGCTGCTGCAGCTCGACGATCGACTCTCGGAAGGCGGACACGAAGGTGTCGATGTGCTCCTTGCGATGAGCAAGCGTCAATAGGCAGGGTCGATGTTCCCAAATATGAATGCCTCGACGACGCATGCCGGCAAACAGCAATTCGCTGAACGCAAGTTCCTCGGTGAACTCGACTTTGAATAGTGTTCCGAAGTGAGAAAGTCGAATTGGCGCTTTCATCTCTGCGAACATCGCATTCAGCTCGTTCGCCATGTAATCCGCCACGCCATTGGCGCGGTCATACATTTCTTGGCCACCAGACTGCAGGTGCTTCAGAATCGCTTTGGACGCCGCAAGAGTGACGGGGTGGCGTACGAAGGTTCCAGCAAAGTAGGTCATGCCCGCTTCGGGACGACTGTCATCGCCAAACTCCCAGTAGCCACCGTCAAGACCGTCCATGTACTGTGCTTTGCCTCCGATCACGCCGATAGGCATGCCGCCGCCGACAACTTTGCCGTACGTTGCCAAGTCTGCTTGAACACCAAAGTGTTGCTGAGCACCGCCGGGAGCGATTCGGAAACCAGTGATCACTTCGTCGAAGATCAACGCCGTCTTCTCATTTTCGGTCATTCGACGTAGTTCTTGCAAGAATTCGCGTGGTTGCAGCTCAGGTTTGCGGCTCTGGACTGGTTCCACGATGATCGCAGCCAAGTCGTCCATGTTGTCACGAAGAATTTGCAGAGACTCCTCGGTGCCGTATTCCAAAATCAGCGTGTTGCTGACGTGGGCAGAGGGAATTCCGGTGGCCGCAGGAAAGCTCTTCTGCTTCTTGTTCCCACGCACGATGACTTCGTCGAGGATGCCGTGGTAATCATTCGTGAACATCGCGATCTTTTCTCGACCGCTGTAGGTGCGAGCCAATCGAGACGCGCCGAGTACGGCTTCGCTACCAGTGTTGGCAAACGCCATTCTTTCGCATCCTGTCATTTCACAAAAGATCTTTGCGACTTCGCCAGCCAAGGGTGACTGCGGGCCGATGGAAAGGTCCTGAGCGACTTGTTTCGAGACGGCTTCAACAATGATTTCGTGCGAATGACCAAGGAAGTTGGAACCGAATCCACAGGTGACATCGATGTATTGGTTCCCATCCAAGTCCCACATGTGGACTCCCTTGCTGCGCTCGACCACCAACGGGAAAGTCATCTCTTTCATTGTGGGGCGAAAGCCAGAAACTGTGCGAGGATCCGCTAGGTAGTGACGATGTTTTTGCGCGTATGCCTTGCTCTTGGGCATTTTGGCAACCTGCAGCTGAACGAGATTTTCTAACGCGGCTTGCTGATCGACTGAAAGCGAGCTGTCTGTCAAAGCGACGCGAGCGGCAGCGCCGAAGCTCCGTTTTGCAGCCCCCGATGACTCAATGGTGATTGCCTTGGGCGGTTCAGGGGTAGGCTGGGATTGCTCTGCTGCGACCGTTGTCGGTGCCTCCGTCGTCGTGGGACCGACTTGTGCTGGCGCAGTTGCTTGGGGTGCAACGCCCCCCAACACACTCAGCTGTGCAGCCATCACCTGCAGCTGACTTTGAATGATCGCCTGAACATCGTTTCCAACTGGAATGGCAACCGGTAGGGGCAGGCTTGCGACGGTTGCTGACGGAACGCTGGGCGCTAAAGCAGGTGCAGGAGTAATCGTGTCTTGTTGGACCACGGACGCGGATTCCGTTGCCGGCGCAGGAGCAGCAGCGACCGTTTCAACGACCGGTGATGAAGTCGATTCCGCAGCAGGTGCTGGGTACTTGTCGGCAGGCAGTTCTGAATCCAAAAAGTCGGCCAACGAATCGACATTTGGCGTCTCTTCCAGCAGTTGGCGGAAGGTGACTTCAAGGTCGAATGCCTTTTTCAAGGAAGTCGCTGTCTGCGTTAGTACCAGTGAGTCCAGGCCCATCTCGAAGAAGGTGGTGTCCGTTTCAAACTCGGTCAAATCGAATCCAGAGGTGGACTCGAACACTTCATTGATTGCTTGAATCAGATTGGGTTTGCGGCTCATGGCAGGTTCTTGAGAAAGGGAAGGTGCATCCGAAGTGGACAAAGAGGGAACGTTTGAGGTGGTCGAAACGATCGCTGCGGGCGAACCCGGCGCGATGAAGAAGTTTTTGTGATCAAACTGGTAGGTTGGCAGCGTGACGTGTTGCGCATCGCGGTTGCAGATCGCAGTCCAGTCAGGTTTCGCGCCGGCAACCCAGAGTTGTCCTAATGCAGTCAGGGTGGCTCGCCACTCGGCATGGTTGGATGAGTTGTCTGAGAGGGTGGGCAACGCGATCTGAGTTTTCGGATCGTCCGCGTGCTGCTTTGCCAACGTCGCCAAAGTGCGTCTCGGTCCAAGCTCGATCAACATCCGAGTCGGGTCTTCCGACCACACTTGCTGCACTGCATCGGAAAAGCGAACTGGCAGCCGGAGATGACTGGCCCAGTAGTCGGGGTCGGTAGCAGATTTCGCGGTCATTGGCTGACCGGTCACTGTGGAAACGATCGGGATCAGCGGCGGGGAGAGCTTCGTTTTTGAGACGACGTCCGTGAATGGGCGAACGATCTCGTCCATCATCGGACTGTGGAATGCATGAGAGGTGTGCAGCATCCTGCAAACCACTTCGAGCGACTCGAGTTGCTCCTGCAGTTGTTCGCATTGGTTTGTTGGTCCGGCCACCACGCACAACGCAGGTCCGTTGAAGGAGCCAATTGCCAAGTCACCGAATAGCATCGGTTCGACTTCGGCCCCCGGCAATCGCACGGACATCATGCTTCCGCCTGGCAGAGCCTGCATCAGTTCTCCGCGAGCCGCGATCATTTTCAGACCGTCGTCGAGTGAGAAGACTCCAGCGATACACGCCGCTGAGAACTCGCCAATGCTATGCCCAATCATGGTTGCGGGCTGAATCCCAAAGTGTCTCCACATCTGGGCCAGTGAATAGCCGATCGAAAACAGAGCAGGTTGTGTGTAACACGTTGCTTTGAGGATTTCTTGGGACGCCTTTTCGTCACCTGTAGGCGGAAATAAAACGTCGCGTAGATCTCGCCCGAGATGCGGGATCAGCTTTTCGCAACATTCGTCCAGAGATTCACGAAAGACACTTGAGTGTTCATACAGGTCCTGGCCCATGCGGACGTACTGCGAACCCTGGCCCGGGAACATGAACACAATGTCTCGCGGTGTCGCGCTGGCTTTGCCACTGCAGAATCCAGGAGCCTTTTGCTTGTGCAGATCAGCGGAAGCCTCTTCCGTGTCTTCTGCAACCACGAATCCTCGATGGGCAAAACTCTCACGCCGTTGCTGCAGCGTCATCGCGACGTCTGACAGCGGCACGCCAGGTTGTGCATGGAGGTTTGCACTCAGCATGCCTGCACTCGAGACGAGGGAAGTGTTGGTTCTTGCTGACAACGGAATGAGCTGGAGCGGAAGTGACTCGTTTTGATGTGGTCGTTCTACTGGCGGGGCTTCTTCCAAAATCACGTGAGCGTTGGTTCCGCCGACACCGAAGGCACTGACGCCGGCTCTTCGTGGAGCGTCCGATCGTTCCCAACTTGTCAGCTTGTCGCAAACGTAGAACGGGCTGTTGTCGAAATCGATTTCTGGGTTTGGTTTTTCGAAGTGCAGCGTCGCAGGAATTTGTTGATGATGAAGCGATAACGCTGTCTTGATCAAGCCAGCGACGCCCGCCGTTGCGACGGTGTGCCCAATGTTGCTCTTGACCGAACCGATCGCACAGAACTGACGCTTGTCAGTCTGAGCTGCAAAGACGTTTTGCAGGGCGGTGACTTCGATGGGATCGCCGACCGGCGTTGCCGTTCCGTGAGCTTCGATGTAGGTGATGCTCTCGGGAAGCACATCCGCGGATTGGTGTGCCATCGCAATCGCGTTCATTTGCCCTTCGATGCTAGGGGCGCTGAAACTAGCCTTTTCACCGCCATCGTTGTTGATTCCAAAGCCGCGGATCACGCAATAGATTCGGTCCCCGTCTGCTTTGGCATCGGCAAGACGCTTGACGACGACCAGAGCGGCGCCGTCACTGAACAGTGTTCCGCGACCCTCCGCGTCGAACGGACGGCAGTGGCCGTCTGGGGTGAAGATGCTGCCGGTCTGGTGAAGGTGACCACTCTTCTGTGGGAAAGTGACTGCAGCGCCGCCGGCAAGTGCCACGTTGCAATGCCCAAGCGTCAGGCTCTTGCAGGCTTCGATCAATGCGACCAAAGATGTCGAGCACGCGGTGTTCACGTTGATCGCGGGGCCGCGAAGATTCAGCTTGTGCGCGATTCGAGTCGCGATGAAGTCCTTTTCGTTATGAGCGCCAATTTGGAAATCGCCAACTTCACGAATCAACTCCGGATTCGAGAGTAGGTTCTTGGTGTGATAGGTGTTCGAGTAGGCACCAGCCCATACTCCTACGGTATGTCTCTTCTGGCTTGCCAGGCAGCCAGCGTCCTCCAGTGCAGTCCATGCCAACTCCAGCAAGATGCGCTGCTGCGGGTCGATCAGTTCAGCCGACTTAGGAGTGATGGAAAAGAACCGTGCGTCGAACTCCGTTGCCCCTTCGATGACACCACGAGCTCGAACGTAGTTGGGATCAGCAACCGTTTCGGCGTCGAGAGATGGATCCAGTTCTTCTTTGCTGAAGAACTGAATGGATTCGCGGCCTGCGACGAGGTTGTTCCAGAATTCCTCGACATTTTTTGCACCAGGCATCTTCGCAGCGATACCAACGATCGCGAACTGGTCGCCGTCATCAACATTTGAGGCTCTCAGTTGGCTCGCACGTGCTTCCGGCTTGCGAAGCAGTTGTCGGATGGTTGGTTTGTCAAAGAAGGTTGCCGAGGTCATGCCCAACTTGAGTTCGGCATTGGCCCGTTTGACCACGGCGGCAGCTCGCATGCTGTTGCCACCCAGATCAAAGAAATTGTCGTTCACACCGATCTGATCAATTTCTAACACGTCAGCCCAAATCGCTGCGAACTGCTGCTCCGTTTGAGTGGAGGGAGCGACATACTCGGTTGGCAGGTCGCCACGAGAGGCTTGA
Organism: Rubripirellula sp.; assembly: GCA_045110715.1. GTDB lineage: Bacteria > Planctomycetota > Planctomycetia > Pirellulales > Pirellulaceae > Rubripirellula. The sequence goes on along the minus strand of JBGCGI010000370.1, from coordinate 6,993 downwards.
GGCTTGGGGAACGCTTTCGAGTCTAGTTTTCCGCTTGGTGTTTGTGGGAATGCGTCTAGCACGACAATGGCACTGGGAACCATGTACAACGGCAAAGACTCCGCGAGATTCGTACGAATCGTAAACGAGTCGACTTTTGCATTCGATAGAGCTACCAGGTAACCCACCAGACGCTTGTCACCGGGGCGATCTTCGCGGAGCACGGTGGATGCCATTCGCACGCCTGATTGTGACAACAGCGCGGCGTCGATTTCTCCAAGCTCGATACGATGACCGTTCAGCTTGATCTGAGAATCAATGCGTCCCAAGTGTTCGATTTTTCCGTCTTCTGTCGCCTGAACCAAGTCTCCTGTTCGATAGATGCGTTGACCTTGGTAGTGAGCGAACTTTTCCGCGTTCAACTCTCTTCGGTTGATGTATCCGACACCGAGTCCCACTCCGCCAATCAGAAGTTCACCAGGGGTTCCAGGAGGGCACAACTGTTCTTCCTTGTCCACGATGAAGTTCGTCGTGTTCGCTAATGGCGGCCCAATGAGGATTTTGTCTTCTGTTTCGCCGACTCGCATCATGTGTGAGCAGACACTTGCTTCGGTTGGACCGTACAGATTCCACACGGCGCCAGACTTCTTCAGCATTTGATCAGCAAGATCACGAGGCAAAGCCTCACCACCGCTCAAGAATTTCATGTGCTGCCCACCGGTGAATTGGGGCGTCAGAATCATTCGCCACATTGCAGGCGTGGCAAGCAGTGTTGTTGCTGCGTATCGGTCGATTGCAGCTACCAAACGCGCCGCGTCACGCGCTGTTTCTCGATCGACGACCGCGACAACTCCGCCGGAGATCAGTGGCAGGTACATTTCCATGACAGAAATATCGAACGACAGTGTACCCGTCGCAATGAGGCAATCTGACTCGGTGAAACCAATGTTGCGCTGGAGACTGGTCAGCAGATTGACCACACCACGATGGGGAATCGCCACGCCCTTTGGTGTGCCGGTTGAGCCGGAGGTGTAGATCACGTAGGCAACGTCTGTTGCTGGTTCCAGAACCGGACGTGAATTTTCCCTCGATGTGCTAGCGCTCGCATCGGGCGCGACCATGATTAGTTTGACATCATGCGCGACCATCGAAGCGAGCATGTCATGCTGCTCTTGATGACAGAGGATGTGTTTGACTCCCGAGTCTTCGATCATGAACCGCAAACGATCGAGTGGATACTCAGGGTCAAGGGGCACGTATCCGGCACCAGACTTCAGGATCCCGACAAGCAGCGAAGGAGTGTCGATGTTCCGATTGCAACACAATCCGACCAAGTTGCCTCGTTGAACACCTGCGTCGATCAGTAAATTTGCGATTCGGTTGCTGATTTCATGCAGAGAGCGATAGGTCTGTGATTGTTCGCCCGAAACAACTGCAATCTGGTCCGGTACGCGCTCGCATTGATCAGTGATCAAGCCGTGTAGGGTCTTGTCGCTTGGGAACGGATGCGTCGTTTGGTTCAGTGTTCTGTAGAATTCGTTGGTACTCATCGTTCCTCTCCGCTCGTCATCCATGTTGCTGTGTACACTTCGCCTGCACGCACCAGAAATCGAACACTTAGCCGCTGTGGTTGAGTCGTGAAATTTGGGTTTGAGCAGTCTGTGGCAAGGATCAACTGCTGAGAGTCAGCCTCGACGACTGTCGCTTGCGAGAAATCAAAGAACTGCTTGGTCACCGGATACCAGCACTTGTAGAAGCTCTCTTTCGCTGAAAAGACCAGAGCGAGTGTGGTTGCCTGATCGAAGTTCAATGACGCCAGTACGTTCCACTCGGCATCGTTTGCGATTGACTCTCGGATGTCGAAGCTGCCAACTTTCTGAGTGGTTTCCGTATCGATGCCAATCGACAGAATCTCCGTTTTTCGAGACACGGCCGCCCAAACAGATCGATTGCTATGAGAGATGGAGCCGACCATGCCCTCAGGCCACACCGGCGATCGATCCTCGGCGACTGCGACAAACGTGGACACATCAAACGACTGCAACGCACGACTGGCGCAAAGCCGACCGAGTCGAAACTCGCGATCTCTTTTTGCGAACCCGTTGGCTCGGTTGTTCGCCGGCTGACTTCCGATTCCTTCGCCATGCCATCGAATGCATGTTGGAAACGTCGTCTCACACCATCGCTGGAGAGCCACGCCGTGCATTCCTGGAATTGTGTCGTCTCGTATCTCAGACAACGAAGTTGAAGCGTAAATCGTCATGACCTGGGAAAAGTGGTTGTTGGCGGATCGTTCCTCCTAGAGATCCCATTCCTGCGGAAACCTACTGCACGGAACGGTCGGGTGTGAAGAAAACGGGGTCGGGAAGCGGCTCTGTTCTTCGAAGGCTGGACCAGTTGTGACGATCACAGCGTTTGGTCGCGAGTTGAGCCAATTGCCTTGAGCGGAGGCTCTGAGGTGAGTCTTGCCGGTGCCCTATAATCTGAACTTAGATCCAAAGAACGAACTCGAACCACGTGAACGCTATGCCTTCCCTTCGTACGATCAGCCAAGTCATGCTCTTTTCCATGGCTCTCGTGACCTGCGGCTTCGCACAGTCAACGAGCAGTGACTGGAATCAGTGGCGTGGCCCCGCTCGTGACGGCAAACTGCTCAATGGCGGCGATTGGCCAAATGCACTAAACGGGCATTTGAGCTTGGTTTGGGAGCAGCCCCACTCCCCCAGTTACAGTGGCCCAGTGGTTTGCGGAGAACTCGTCTTCACAACCGAAACCATCGCCAAAACAACTGAAAAAGTCTCGGCGTACCGATTGGCGTCAGGCGAAAAGATCTGGGAGGTCGAGTGGCCGGGATCGATGGCGGTGCCTTTCTTCGCCGCTTCCAATGGTGATTGGATTCGAGCAACTCCGGCGTGTAACGAGGACAACTTACTTGTGCTGGGGATGCGGGATGTACTGGTCAACCTCGATCCACAGACAGGTGACGAAAAGTGGAGGGTCGATTTTCCAGCGGCGATGGGAACCCCGTTGCCCTCCTTCGGTGCTGTTTGCTCGCCATTGATTGATGGCGATTCGGTGTTTGTGCAGACGGGTGGCTGTTTGGTGAATGTTTCGCTGGCCACCGGCGAGGTGCTTTGGAAGGCACTGGAAAATGCGGCTGGCATGATGAGTAGTGGTGCTTTCTCAAGTCCAACCATTGGCACGATCGCGGGGAAACGCCAGCTCTTGGTGCAAACCCGGGAAGCACTGTGTGGCGTTGATTTGGCAACAGGAAGCGTGCTTTGGAAGCAGCCGATCGAGGCTTTCCGGGGCATGAACATACTGACGCCACTTGTCGTTGGTGATGACCAGGTCTTCACCTCAGCCCACAGTGGAAAGGCGCAGCTTTTTCAGATTGCAAACACTGGGGATCAATGGAACGTCAAAGAAGTTTGGGTACAGAAAACCCAGGCCTACATGTCCTCGCCTGTGCTCATTGACGACGCGATCTACATGCACCTCAAGAATCAGCGAGTTAGCGTTTTGTCTGCTGCTGACGGAGCGATTCGCTGGACAAGTTCCCCACAAGGCAAGTACTGGAGCATGGTGGTCGGAAACGATCGAATTCTGGCGCTGGACAATCGTGGCGACTTGCTTCTCGTTCAGCCCTCGAATGAGAAGTTGGAAGTGAGCGACCAGCTAAAGGTTGCAAAAGATTCGTGGGCTCACTTGGCAGTTCAAGATGACTTCGTGATCGTTCGGGATTTGAAGTCTCTCAAGGTCTATCAGTGGAAGTAGGTCAACCTTCGTTTCTGGAAGCGGCTTTTTCGCTGGTTTCCCGGAACAGTTCGGCGATCACTTCTTCGAGTGGAACGTCCTCAACGGAGACATCCTCGATAGGATTGTCACGCAAGACTTCGGCCAGCACCCGCGGGACATCGGTACGATTCACTCGGATTCGAGCTTTGGGCCACGTTTCGTCAAGCACTTCGCCTAGCTCCGATAGCGAAGGACGATGGCCGTCAGCAAACTGTAGAGTGATGATTTTGCTTCCAGAAAACTGATCGATGATTCCGGCGAGCGATCCGTCGTACTCGATTCGTCCGCCCGCGATGATGACCACGCGTTTGCAGAGCGCCGCCACATCTTTCATGTAGTGGCTAGTTAGCAAAATCGTGATTTTGCGTTTTTCCTGATAGTACCGCAGGAACTGTTGGATGTTGTGCTGAGCAATGACATCGAGCCCGATCGTCGGTTCATCCAGGAACAGTACTTCAGGACTATGGAGTAGTGCCGCGATCAGTTCCATCTTCATGCGTTCTCCCAAAGAGAGTTCGCGGACGGGCTGGCTGAGAAGTTTGCGAACGTCTAGCAAGTCGGTCAATTCAGCCAGCGTGGCGTCAAACTGCTCGACCGGTACACCGTAGATCTGTTGATGGAGACGGTAAGACTCCTGTGCCGGCAGGTCCCACCAGAGTTGGTTTTTTTGGCCCATCACCAATGCAAATCGGCGGCGATATTCATTCTTCCGCTGCCAAGGCACGAATCCCATGACGTTTGCATTGCCACTGGTGGGACTGATCACACCACTGAGCAGTTTCAAAGTGGTGGTCTTCCCTGCCCCATTTGGTCCCAAGAATGCGACCAGTTCGCCCTGTTCGACATCCAGGTCGATACTGCGAACCGCATGGACTTCCGTGTACTCGCGTTTGAACAGTCCTCGCACGCTTTCACCCAAGCCTTCACGCTTCTTATAGACGCGGTAGGACTTGGTCAGCTGGCGAACTTCAATGAGTGACATGGAAGAGAGGCTGGATTGCAGGATGGTGGAAAATGGAAGTAGGTTGGCGATGGACAGCGGCGCAAGATACTTTATCTCATGAACGCCAGACACCTCCTGGCTCCTGATCCCTCCTTCCAGGCTCCTGAAAATGCTTCCTCCTATTCGGATTGGTCTCGGTTACGACTCTCACCGGCTTGGCAATGGCGGGCCGCTGCGGATTGGAGGTGTCGACGTGCCCGGAGAAGTGCATGCGATTGGGCATAGTGATGCCGACGTTCTATTGCACGCGATCACGGACGCGATTTTGGGCAGTATCTCCGAGGCGGACATCGGGCGTCTGTTTCCCGACAACGATCCCGCTAATCGAGATCGGGAGAGTTGTGATTTCGTAGAAGAAGCCGTGCGACGTCTGCATCATCGTGGTATGGATATCGTCAACATCGACTGTGTGATTTTGGCGGAGCGACCCAAAATGGCCCCGCATATCGATGCGATGAAGGAGGTGATCGGCAAGTTGATCGATGTGTCAACGGATCGAATCAGCGTCAAAGCCAAAACTGGTGAGGGGATCGGCGCGATCGGAAACGCAGAAGCGATTGCGGCCAGAGTTGTCGTGCTCGTTTATTCACCCAGCAGCTAGAAGCTAACCGAGAACAGAACGAAATCACCAATCGCGACGTTGCCGGGTGTACCTCCATCGTCGCTTCCGTCGTAGCCAACACAATAAACGCGGTACTTCTTGTTTGCGTTTTCGACGACGAACCGAATCGGCTGATCGTTCCAGGGATCGAGCGGAACGGAATCCAAGTACTTTGGAACGAGATCGGCTAGTGACTTCGGCAATGCTTGAACGTCCTGTTCATACTGCCGGATGGCGCAGTCGGTAAGAAGCAATCGGAGTTCGGCAATATCTCGGGCAAAGTCTCGCGGACCAACCGAAGAGATACGTTCGATCTCGATCTTGGTATCCAACACACCGTCGAGCGAGTCGTTGAATGCATCGTAAGCCGAAAGCAGGTCAAAGAAGCCGTTCGACACGCCGGCATACCGAATCTCTCGTTCAGCCATACTCGTCCAAGATTCGACAAATTTCTCGTCGGCAAGCAGACGCTGTTTGACCCAATCCAGTTGTTCGTCGTTCCAGTCGGCGCGATGGACAACCAGAGCCCTGTAGGCGTCGGCATAGATGGCAGTTCCGATCAGGCGATCGATGAACAAGCCTCCGCCCGCGACTCGAACGCCCAGGCGCGAGACGGTTAGCAGTTCGCGGGTGGCTCCTTCGATATCTCCATCCACCGTGCTCAGACGCCCCGATTCGGTAATGAAATTCGCCGCGACCTGCCGTAATTGCATGAAGTCGGGGAATTCGTAGGAGCCATCGACAATTCTCGTTTGTGCAATCAAGGGTTCGCTCCCTTCGACGATCTCTCTCGCCTTGGAGAGCAAGGCCTTGAAGTCTGCCTCGTTCGACTGTGGTTCTGAGAGTAGGCGAGCAACTTCTAAAAACTCGTTATAGCGATTGCCGGCGATCGGTGGCTCAACTCCGATCGTCACCAATCGGGGCTGCAGCAAAAAAGCATAGAAACGCAAACTGGTCACGATTCCGACGATTGCAATTGCGATGCCTATCCACCGAATCCATTGCCGGGATCGATTCCAATCCCGCAGCCATCCGATAGGCCCAACAAGGTACTGCCAAGCAGTCACGCCAGCCATCGCAACAGTGGACGTCAATGCAATGAACTGACATGCAGCCGGCGGATTCCACGCCCCTGTCCAATAGAGGAGATCGGTGGATTCCAAGGAGTTGGCGATCAGCAAAGGCAGACCAAGAACCAAACCGATCGAGAATGTCAGGCTTAGCAGCCAAGGCTGGCTGGAACGGAACACTTGCCACGCCAAGGCGACGAAGGTTCCAAGCATCGCGCCGCTGAGACAGGTTTCAGTTGGAATCGACTCCTGCAATAGAAGTTTCGACCAAGCGAGTTTTCCAACGGTTCCAGCAATCGCAATGGCGATCGTCAACACAAGCAAGTCACGAATGTTGAAGCGATTGGGTGCTGAAACCTTCAGCGAATCGGAGTCGTTGTTCCCGTTTGCGGCCGAACCTTGGTACCAGCGAAGTAGATAGATCGCCAGAGCGGGCATACCAAGGAGAACCAGTGATCCGGGAACGACGCTCGCGAAAACCAAAGCAGCACCGCCAACGGAATCATAGAGCAGATCGTGATCGACGCGTTTCATCGAGTCGG
>JBGCGI010000369.1:0-15008 GCA_045110715.1 Rubripirellula sp. | reverse complement strand
GAAGCCGAACTTTGGGTTGAGTTTGAATTGGACGAGGAGCACTTGGAAGAAAACCAGCGTCTACGTGCGAGTGTAGTCCGACCTACGACTCGACCATCAGGCCGCAAGTTGTCTGGTCGAGATGCAACGTTCCGAATCGTGACGCACCACGACAACGCTAGGCGGAAGCGTCCAACCTGGCGAAAGTAGCGTCACCGTTCGCATAGCGAACCACTCTTACTTCTCTTCTGCCGAAGTTTTCTCGTCGTCGGCAGCTTTCTTTTTGCCCGCTGGTTTCTTGGCTGGCTGCTCAGGCTCCGATTCGTCCTCCGACTTCTTGTCGCGGTTCGGGAGCGGCTTTCCGTCCCTGACTGCGATCAAGTCCGCTTCCAAGTCTCGTACTAACTTGGGGCTGATGTGCTTACCAAGCAACTCGCGAGTCGTCGTGAACATCTCGTCGACTTTGCGACGTTGGTTTGCATTCCGATTGCCCAGCAACTTAAGAAAGACCGTCTGCTTCTTGCCCATTTCGGAAGCCAGAATCTCGTTGGAGGGCTGGCCTCGCAGTCCCTTCATCAACTCTTCGGCTTTCTCAACTTCACCCTTTCCTAAGCGAAGTCGAATGCGCGCTTTGAACAATTCGCGAATCGCAATCAAGTCAACGATCGAGTTCTGCACCCCTCGAATGTAGGCCTCTGCCTGCAGACGCAAGTCGTCGCCCGAAAGATCAGCCACAGCATTGGAGTAGAGCCCAGGAACGACCGGTAACCTAGCCAACACCGCACCGCCATTCTTGACGTAGAACAATCGCAATGCTTCATCGTCGCGTTGGACTGGAAGTCGACCGTTCCAATCGGTTCGCCCGATGAACGTCATTTTGGATGACTTCAACTCCTTCTGGTAAATCTCATATCCGATGAGTGGAAAATCGGGTTCGCGCTGCAAATGCAGTCGCACCTCCGTTGAATCCAAGAAAGGGCGTGTCTTCAAAGCCATGCGAAACGTTCTCTGATTCTTGCGTCCCTGCAACCCCCCGCTTCGTCCCGCGTAGAAGTCCATTTGGATCTCTCTCTGGTCTCGGGATGGCTCTTCGGTTGGCGTGATCGCAACGTTCTTATCCGCTCCGTCCCGAAGCACCTTGAGCTTGGCCGGCTGCTTTCCTGTCAGTACAAGCCTGGCCAAGTCACTCAGCGACAGAATCGGAACTCCGTTGACGGATACCAGTTCATCTCCAACTTCCAATTTTTCCTCTGCTGGTCCTTCTTCCATGATGGCGGTGATCACAATGTTGTCGCGTTGTTCCCTAGCAGTGAACCCAAGATACTGGGTGCGCAGTGGCATCGGCGTCTTCTTGAGATCGATCGAAAGCGTTGCTTGCTTCTCCCCACGATCGACTTCCACCTCCAATTTCCCGGCTGCTCGCTCCCTGAAGAGCGAGTCCACTTGTTGTGAGTTGAGTAGCCGAGTCCCGTCGATGGTTGCAATCTGATCTCCAGGCTTGAAGCCTGCACCGTTGACGCCACGTATCAGGGCGATTTCTGGTTCGACCACATTCAAATACGCCCAGTCGATCGGACCGATCAGAATTGGCTTTCCGTTGCGGTCATTCTTCCGAATCATTGGCTCCAAGACATCGTTGGGGCGCACTGCGGCAGGCGAGTGTTTATCTAAGATCAAACCGCCAGCTCGAAGCAAGCCAGCGGCATTCTTCTGGCCAGAATTTTCAATTCGAATCACAGGGGCAAATGCTTTGGTAAGCCCCCGTCCCACATCAAGCGGAATCGACTTGTGTTCCGTTGAAATGACGGTTGCAACCGGTCCAAAATGCCGCATCAACGTATCTAACTCGACGACCTCGATGACGCTGCGAGCAGACTCGCCCGTAACCTTCACTACAAAAATTTTGTCATACGAATCGACAGCTTCGCCAATCAGATTGGAAACCGGAGCAGAAATCAACTTTGCTTCCGGCTTGTCGAGTGTCTGTGCCATTCCGCGGCTGACCAACAAACCTTGGGTTTCAGGCTTGACCCACAAATCGCGTACAGCGATCTCGTCGCCCTCGATCGCCTCCAGCCGATCGACAACACCGGCCATGGTCTCGTCTCCTGCAGCAGCAGCACGAGCCTTGATTGACTCGACGCGCCCTGGCGTGCAGTAGATCTTTGTCACAAACTCGCCGACATTCTGCGCGATCCGAATCCTGACGGCATCTTTGTGGTCACGCTTGACAGCCAAAACCGGATCCGAAGAAGTAATCAGATCGTAATCAAGGCCACCGATATTGCGTATCGCATGGGTTCGAATTGCAGCAGGTGCGACAGCCAAATCGGTCTGCCATACCGCAGCAAAGTCTCGGTCCAAGAACGCTCGAAGAGGTTCTTCGATACTATCGACATTGATCGCCGGGTCTTCTGAAACCAACCAAACCAGAACCCGGTAGGGTAAATAGTCCCACGGCAATTCTGGAGCTATTTCCGAATCAGCATCGATGGGTGAAGGAGACCGTGACGCTTGAGAACTGGTCGAGGCGTCCTTCGCTGGCACGGAGGTACTCTGCTCAGGCGCGTCACTCGCAGGTGAATTCTGCAGCTCGGTGTCGGCGGCCACTGAGTTCAAGCATGCCAGCAACGCCAGACAGCAAAGCACGCGCGTACTATGAAAAGCAACTTTCTTCATGATCAATACTCTCATTGTCCCAACCGCCATTTTCCTGCATTCTGATAGAGGGAAACGATTTCGGATCCCACGCCAAGCAAGCTGCGGCGGTAAGCGTACGAGTCGACCATCTGCCAAAGTGGAAGGACTGGCAATTCATGATGTGCGGTCGCATGCAAATCCAACAGTCGGTCTCGAACTTCGCGCCAATTCTTCGCCTCTTCCAGCCGTCGTAGCCCAAGCCCAACCAACTGATCGGTGCTGCCAGCCAAACCTTCCGGTCCTAGAAGTCGCCTCGCATCGATCACCGGCTCCCACACCGCAGCAGACACATAGACGATGTCAGCGATGTCCTCATCAGGCTCCGGAAACGTGCGTCCAACAGGCAGTTCCACCAGTTCGACTTCTAAACCCAACATTTGCCATTGAGAGCGTATTCCCTCACAAGCCACACGTGAGAGATTGTCTGGCGGAAATGCCAAACGAAGCGGAGTTATCTTGGGAACCTTTTCCTTCTTACGCTCGGCAGCAGACTTCATTTGATTGGCATTCATCGCCAGCAGTAATTTCGCCAGCGGCGGCTCGTAGCTACGCGGCTCAATGCGAATGTCGTACGCGTATCCCAGCGGATCGTTTAACTCGATACCAGCAGGAAAAGGTCCCGACAAAACTCGACAACCCTCGAACTCCAGGCCCTCCAGCAACTCACCCTTCAAGATGTCCTCTCGGTTGATTCCATAGAGCAGAGCTCGGCGGAAAGTTCGTTCTGCGAGATAAGGATGCTCTGAGCAAGGCACTAACATGTGCACGGTCGGAAGTGGGTAATTTGCGACTTTGATACTCTTGCTTCTCTGCAACCGCACGGCGTCAGCCGGGAACAACTGATCAAGCACGTCAACTTCCCCTTGCAACAACTTATTGACGGCATCACTTCCTGACTCGCAACGAACTTCAACGATTTCACGAGGTTGGGCAGGCGTTTTCGGCTTACCCTTCAGAACGTATCTCACCAGATCGTCCTCCACCACATCGCGACGATAATCGCCAGTCGGCGACTGAGGTGCACCACCAAACCAGCCGCCGTCCACTGGAACTTGCAGCAAACAAATGGGCAACACATTGGGACGCCGCAAATTGAAACTGACTTTCTTAGGACCGTCCAATCCGATGCTGTCCACGGCCGCCGCCCAAGGAGCAAAATAGCTTGATGAATCCATCTGCGCGCGTTCGGCAATCACGTCGGCAAGAAAGTGACCCTCGATTCGATTCAAAGGAGCTTCTAACTTCTCGGTATCAATCAGCATCTCAAAATGCATTCGGTCTGCACTCATCTCCACTTCACCGAAAAGAAAATCGTACTCGCCGCCCTCGGGGCCAGCTCCCTGCATTTCGAACAAGGTTCGGTATAGCAACCGACCACTACGGCGAGCGCCCCAATTGTCCAACCGCGTGGGCTCGTAAATGGTTGCCGTTTGAAGCACGCCCACTCTTACCAACGGATAGATTTCGTCAATCTGGCTGACGAGTTGTTTGCCGCCTGGAATGTCTGGTTTCAAATAAATGCTCTCGCGCGCCAACTTCCTCGCAGCGCGATAGTCCTTGCGGTCCCGAGCCTCGATCGCCTCGTTCTGCTTGGCTTTCGCCATCTTTAAGAATTCACCGTTCCATCTCTTGATCGAACTCAACCGATCATTCTGATAGTCTTTCTCCAAACGCGTGAGCACCTGCTGAGCCAAGTCCAACTCGCCCTCACTCACAAGGGTCTGCATCAATCGATCGGTGGTTCCACCTATCGCTCGAATCACGCTTGATGGCTGGTACTCAGGGGCATAACGACGCAGCTCCTCCAGCATTGCCAACGTGCCCGCAAGTTCGGGTTCCGGCTTTTTGGAAGCGCGCGAAACGGCATCTTGCCACAGGAACTTGCTTCGCAGCTCGCGCAAACCAGGACGATTGGGGAAGTCACGAACAAGCACCGACAGAAACGGATAGGCTCCAGCGAAGTCTTGCTTGGCGATGCGTTCGTTGGTTTCACGCTCGAGCCTGACTTCCCAAAGATCGATCCTTTCAATGTCCGTCCACTTGGCGGCGAATTCCTTTCCCTCTAAATCCAGCACCTGAAATTTCAGTGCACCAGTTGGCTTCGACGGTGGCTTGCGACCAGGGAAGCTCAGCAAATAGACCTTGGCCCAACCACGACCTGACTTTTCAGTGAAGTAAATGATGTCATGTGCGGTTTCTTGCAGTAGCCCAAGTCCGGTTTCCTCTGGTCTACCCTCTTGCGAGTAGTTCAACGTCTGCCCGTACCCAGTATGTATGCAAGCCAGCAAAAACAGCATTCCCCAAAGGAATCGTTGCACAACTGGTTTAGAAAGAACACCCATGACGCACTCGAAACGGAACAAAAAACCTAGACACGAACAGCAACTTTAAACAGCAGAACTAACTGCCAGGCATATCCATGATGTAAATCACACCCTCGGTTCCTGGTACCAACAGCCGATTCCCAATGGGGAATGGTGCTGCCGAAATGGGTTGCCCCAAATCGCTTTGCCCGATCAGTTCGCCAGAACTCTGGTCGAACGAAAGAAGCCATCCATTGCTACCCACGAGGACAATCGAATTGCCTACCAAGATCGGTTTGCCGGCAGGCTTGCCTTCAGGCAGGTCAAACATGTAGCGTTCTTTCCCGCTCGCATCGTAGGCTCGTAACTTCTGATCATCAGTAAGCAGCAAGCCAACCTCGCCAGCAGCCATCGGCCCCCACAGCACGCGACCTCCAAGCAGTGTCTTGAATTTCTCGTCCAAGCTGCCCAGGTCAAAGCCAACAACGAAATCTGCTGCAGGTCCGCTGGTGGTGCCTAGCATCGTGCCACCCACCGCAGAAGTCGGACCGATGAGTTCGTACTGCAGGTCTTTCGATGCCAGCTCCCGAATTTGCTCCCCGATCCGAACCCGATAGATCTTCTTATTGCTGCTTGCCAATACGGCTTGATCGGGATCATCTGGTACCGCGATCGGCTTGGTCCACTTGACCTTGCCGGCAGGATCGCTGGCTGGTTGGAATGGCGAACCAATTGTTCCTCCGGTTCGCCAGTCCATTAGTATCAATCGGCCTGTGTCCAATGGTGCGAACACGCCACCTGCCGCAGCTAGAATACCGCCGCTGACACGCCCCGAAGACACCGACAGGGTTACCTGACGCAGCTTCTCTGTCTCTCGCTCGGGATCGTATACTGCGAACGACTGACCTTCGACTTGATTCAGCATCACACGACGATTCTCATCAATCACAATCGGATCTTCGTATCGAATCGCTACTGCTCGGTCGCCTGGATTCTCAATCGGCCCTTTGGTGGAACCTGACCGGAGTGCATCCCCATCCAGCCGGAAAAGCGCTGCCTGCGTGGTCACAACATCAAAGCTCTGCGCCCCAGGCGTTTTGCTAATCATCGCCACCGGCGCACCGACATCGGTGTGCCAAATCTCCTCACCTGTTTTCGGATCGGCCGCTGTGACACGAATGGCCGACGTGCCGCGCAACATACGTGCGTGAACCAGCGCATCGTCCGTCGCCAACGGCTCACCAATGAAGTTATCCAACTCGTAGAGACTCCAATCCCTAATCACGTTGCCTGTATTGATTTGCAGCTCATACCGTCCCAGTCGCGTTCCCGTGATCCACATCTGGCTGCGGCCGACGGCCATCTGCGTGGAAGTCGGCTGCTCATAGAAGGCGGGAAGCTTGGCAGCAACGGTAACCTGATCTCGATCGGCCGTCGGCTCGATATCGTAAACCACCACCTCACCACGATCGGTCAGCACAATCAAACGTCGACCCTGAATGATCGGCGAAACGCGAACGTTCCCAGTCAAACGGAAGGCTGGCTGAGCCACCTTCATGTTATTGCCTGTCTCATCCACTCGCAGAACGTGCAAGTTCGCGAAGTCGGATCCTGCGTTCTCGATCACGAACACATGACCCAATAGTGGGATAGGTGGGACGGTGATCGTGCCTTCGTCATGTCCGATATACAGACTCTGAAGACACGAACCATCACGGGTATTCAATAAGTACAGATTGCTGTGATTGCCAGGAACATAGGCACGATTCGCTCGGTCATCGACACCCGGCCCAACCTCCAATGCCTGAGGCATTTGAGTTGCCCACTTCCCGTCACCGCTATCCGCATCCACTGCAACCAATCGCCCTGATTCCGTCGACACATAGACATCGTCACGCACGGAAATGGGGCGACTAAACCCTTCCTCCATTTGAGCTCGCCAGAGCACTTTGCCGTCTTCGGAACCACATCGAAAAACCTCCAGTGAGGCTGACTCACTAAGGAGAACACCAGAGCCGCCTTCCAAGCGTACCGGTGGAAGATCCTTTGCAAATCCGACGAACTTTCGCCACTTCAATTGTCCGTTCTCACCATCGAACGCCAAGACAGAGCCGCCCGCTCGTAGATAGATCGTCTCGCCGCGAAGATCCGGTGCAACACCACCATCAAGCGTCGTCAGCACAACCGAGCGGATCGAATCAGCGACGGGCGCGTCGGTCGTTACTTCAGGAAGCTTCGTCGACGGTTTTACCAACGTCTTCTGAATCTGGCTGGCTCGCTCAATCAACGTCTCCATTCGCTCATGATCGTGCAGTTCTGGGAACTCCCGCAGAAGCTGTTTGCGAATGTCATACGCTTCTTTCGTCTTTTCGTCGTCCAGAAACGACTTCATCGAGGCTTCCGACTCGTCCAACCGAATGTTTCGATTGATGTCACGTTGCACTCTCGCGCGAGCCTCTTCAACTGCTTTGATCTGCCCGCCCAGGGTTACCTTGAAGGATGACGGCAAGTACAGCGGATTCTCCATCAGCACACGGTGCTCATCCAACTTTGCCAACAGTGACTGTTTCGTCGGAGTCTCTTTGGCTCGACTGGCGGCATTCGCCATATTGGCTGCGATGTCCACCAACAACGAAGCCAAGTTCCCACGTTCCTCATTCATGCCCTCTTCTTCGGCGAACTGTGGCAACTTCTCTTTCGCCAAATCAACGGCTTGCCAAGGTTCTTGTTTGAACTGAGCAGCTTTGTAAAGTTCCGTCATCATCACACGGACGCGGGCCAAGGAATTGAACTGACTGGTTGGAAACGTATCCTGAAAATTAAGATACATGTCCTGCGCAGCTTGGTAGTTCTGCTGGTCGTATTGCTTGTTTGCTTCGCCGATGTACTCATCTTCACTTTCACGATTGAGTACAAAGTAGATGCCGATTCCCATCAAAACCAACAGTACGATGATGAACAGGTATCCGTAGATCTTGAACGAATCCCAAATCGTTTTTTCGGGATCCGGACGTTTCACACGACGCGTCGGCCGATTCGCGGCAACCACTTCCTCAGTGACGGTCTCGACTGCCTCCGCTTCAACGGCAACTGCCTCCGCCTCGAACGGCTCCGCTTCGAACACATCGTCCACTGCCTCGACAACTTCAACGACCTCCTCCGCGGAGGGATCTTCGTCGATACCCGCGGTAAGATCTCCGTCATCAGCAGCTTGAGGCTCTTCATATTGGCCGCTGCGCAATTCACCGATCAGCTTGGTGGCTTGGAAGTGCGTTAGTTGGCCGTTATCCACTAGCAACTTCGCAACTGCCTCGGGAGTGACTCGGGTGCCACCTTGATCAAGCTGTTCGCGGAGGGCCTCGATGATCTCTTGGTCGAGCAACCCAAGTCGCTCCAAGCGGTCAATCAATTCGTTAGCAAGCATATTTTCTATTCGTCTATGAGATTCTTAAGAGGAGCCGTGAAGGCCAGGTCGATTCGATGCTCAACGTCAGTCGAACTCTTCCACCTGCGTCACTTCCAGTTCCGAGTATCCTGCAATCGTCCCAGCGTCCATCGCGTCGACCAACGCATGCAACTTTGCCATTTCATGCACTTTGACGATCAATTTCATGCCGTCACTCCGGCCGGAAATCGCCTCTTTCAGGGCTGTCGTCAAGTTTTGCTTGCCTGGTGTCTCACGTTCCCAATCGGGCGCCATCACCAAGAACGAACCGAATTCATCGACCTGAACCTCAACTTGATCCAGTTCTTCGGTCTCTTCTTCAATCGTGGTCGTACTGGGCGCGTCGGTCTGTTGCCGAGGCATGCGAATTGATTTCTGCAAACTGAAGGCAGCGGTGACCATGAAAAAGATCAACAACAAGAACGTGACATCCACCATCGGTGTCATGTCCATCTCTTCCTCGGGACGGTTCCCCTTTGGCAAGACCTGGTCGTCCTCGTCCTCATCTTCTTCAACGGGTGGAACTGCCGCGGCATCCAATTTGGGCGAGCGAACCTGTTCCTCAGCAGCGACAGCAACCGCTTCCACAGGGGCCGCCACGGCCTCAACCGCGATGACTTCCTCCACTTCAGCGACTTCAACTTCAAGCTCGCTTGGTAGGAGTGTCTCGGCTTCGGGCACATGCACTGCGGTGTCGCAACTCGGACAGCGCACACGTCGACCAGCAAGTCGATCGTTGACGTGATGACTTGTGCCGCACTCAATGCATGTAAATTCGATCGACATCTGCGATTAAAGCTCTTCTACCTGCGTGACTGTTTGATCGGCAAAACCCGCGGACACTCCCGCGTCCAACACATCCACCAAGGCCTCTAACCTCGCCATTTCATGGATCTCGATCGCCAATTGTGTCGGCGAATTCGACTCGTGATTCGCCCGCTTCAACAAGACAGTCAACTTCTGCTTGCCGATCGCTGCTTGTTCCCACTGATCCGCCATCACAAAAAACGCGCCGTTCTCATCGACCTGAACCCGCACCGACTCTTGCTCCTGGTCGGCTTGAGTTTGACTGGGATCGTCTGACCTGTGCGGAGGCACCGCGATCGACTTCTGTAAATTGAAGGAAGCCGTGACCATGAAAAAGATCAGCAATAAAAACGTGACGTCCACCATCGATGTCATGTCGACATCTCCGGTGCGCGACCGCTGAGAGCGTTTGAAAAGCGGCATATCAAAGCTCCTTCACGGCAATGTAAGTCGATTCCAAATCTTCAAACGCATCCCCGATCAACTTCTGAATCCGCGTTACTTGCCCGACTTTGACCTCGCCATCACCAAACAACATCACGTGCTGCTTACTGGCTCCGAGAGATCTCTCCAATTCATCGGTGATGTACTCGATGATCTCGGAGGCCTGCGCGTCCTCGTCCCGACTGAACTCACTTCCGTCCATGCGGGATAAGACAACCTGATCAGGACCGTTGGGATTGATAAAAATCACAGCCGAGTGTTTGGCCGAAATCGCCAAACCGTTATCCGCTTCCGGAATCTGTCCAATCTTGGTTGGATCCATCGTCGAACAGACAACGAAGAAGATCAGCAACAGAAACGTGATGTCAATCATCGGAGTGATATCCATCTCGTCGTCTTCGCGATTCGTGCGCGGCAACGCAACGATTTCTTCCTCTTCCTCGTCTAGCAAACTGACGTCATCGTTCATCGTAGCCACCAACTTTGGACCGAAAAACTCACCCAGCAATCAACCTGCAGGGCAACCGAAACACGCATCACTCGACCTTCGATTGCACCGCAACCGCTTCGGCTGACTGCCCGGCCGAAGCGGGCTGACTGTTAGGAAACTTTGCTAACGCGCCTTTGTACATCGCCATGAACCGGGCAAGACCAGAACCAACCAAGTCTTCCATTTTGGCAATTCGGATATTCACGTTGGCAACCAAAATCATCAGCGGAATCGCGATCGCCAATCCAGACGCTGTTGTGATCAGCGCGATGTTGATATCACCCGCCAAGGCTGATGGCTCGACCGACTCCGCCGTTGCCAACGTCTTGAACGCACCCATCATTCCGAACACCGTTCCGAACAGACCGATCATCGGAGCACTCTTGATCACTGTGCTGACCCAACTGAGCCGATACTCCAGGTCGCTCATCACATCACGTTGAAAACGGTCCATCACAAACATCCGAGCCTTCTTGTAGCCAAGCTCGCGATGATTCACGGCCATCTCGACGATCTGTGGGATTGCGCGTGGATCACCTTCGCAGTATTCCGACGTGCCTTCAAAGTCACCTGAAGTTAGCATTTGTTCGACGTCATCCATGAAGACGTCTTGCTCTTCTTCTGTCTTGAATCGCTTTTGATTAACGCGAGTCCAAACAATCACAATGCAGTACAGACCCCACAAAGCAACGAGTGCGAGAGCACCGTAGGTGGAGTTAGAGATGATGTCATAGATTGACAATTCAGCGAGTAGCATCGGGAGTCGAGTCCTTTATTTGGTAAATCAGTGAGTCTTCTTGTATCGTTGCTGCGTCACGAAGAACTGGTATCCATCCGACGTTGATTTCGAAGTGAATACCGTTTTCGCGATCCGCTCGACGGAGGAAACTCCGTGTTCCGCAGCATATTGTAATTCTAGTTTCGCAAGTTCATTTTCAAGTCCGCTGGGGATCAGCTTCAACATGTGCCGCTGGCCGATCGTCGCGGAATGTCCAGCCAGTGAGCCCGAAGCAAACCGACCACGGCGTAAAAGCTGCAAATCAAATTCTCGCAGTGGGTTTGGCTGCGTCCAAAGAAAATACAGTCTGCGTTCAGCATCGGAAGCACCGCGCCGAAGTTTTGGGACCGCAGATGACAAGTCGCTGGCATAATCCACTCCAACGACCGCTCCACCGATCAATCCGATTTCAATTTCAAAATGATCCAACTGCTTCGCGTACGCCTTGATCTGGCTAGCGCTGAACATGAGTTGCCAACGTTCGGCTCGCGAGACAACCGCAAAGTCGCTGATTGGCCCCGGTGGGCGACTGTCACCTGGTCCCCCTGAACTCGGTGAAAAATTGGTTTGGCTTGCCAGACTGAAGAAACGTGACCCAGCAACTTCACTGGCCGCATCGGTGACGGCCAACACAACTTCCTGCATGCTCTGCTCTTGAATATCGGTGGTCTCTTCGACTCCCGGCAGAAGAAACTCTGGCGTGATGCCTTGCGGACTCGGGGAACTCCAAGTCAACCGCGGCGGCGACTTCAATTCCACATCGGAATCCCTTTCTGCGAACACCCATAGCAGTCCCAAAACAAACACCAGCGAACCAATCAAAAGAATCAAGGCAGCCAGGAACGACGTGACTTCATCGAATCGACTGACACGCAAGAAGGAACTCGCGTGGCGCGAATCGCTAGCTTGATCGGTCGTCAGAGGAGCAGAGGTCACGGGGGCGTTTGCCTAGAGGTCGTTGAAGTGGAGGTTGATCGAGAACGGATGTGCTTAGAAAACGAGAGCTACTTGGGAACCTTTCGATACCGTTGGCTGGTAACGACGAACTTATAACCGCCACCATCGGCTTGGCATTGAAACACTGTCTTGGCAATTTCCCTGACGGAGTTATGGCCTTTGGATTTTGCATAATCCAATTCCAAGTTCGCCAACGTGATGTTCTCGAGATCTTTCGGGATAAGTTTCAGCAACTGTCTAGCGTTGGAGGCAACTCCTGCCTTCTGCAGCAATTGTTTCTCAAACTGCAGCAACTGATTTGCAGACGTATGCATGAAGTACAGACGTTTCTCGGAACTGGCATCCTGGACATGCCTCTTCTTGGGCCCCTTGGATAAGTTGCTGGCGATATCCAAGCCCTGAACCCCACCAACAACACCAAGTTCGATTCCAAAAGAGTCCAACTGCCTGGAGTAGATTGCCGCATCGCGAGCGGTGAACTCCAACTGCCATCGCTCGAATCGCGGCACCACATCTTCCCCTTCGCCGGGCGGACCTGGAGGACGGCTATCCCCGGCCCCCGTCCCCGCGGTGGTCGCAGTCGCGGCTGTATCAGACGTGACCAAGGAAGCAGCGACAGAACTGACAGCGTCTGTGACAGCTTCGATCGTATCTTGCAGCGTTGGCTCCTGAAGCTCTTCGACTTCCTCCGCGCCTGGCGGCTCAAAGTCGCGTTCGAATCCCTCTGGATTCTCGCCCCGCCCCGCTGGCTCCTCAATGATTGGCTCCAACGGTCGAGGAGGAAAGCTCCAACGGCTGGTCAACCAAATGATGAACAGCATCCCCACGAAGGTACCGATGAATAAAATCAGCGCCATGAAGAATGAAGTGACGATATCGAACCGGCTGATTCGAAGTTTCGCACGCTCGGCCTTCCGCGCATTGACATGCTCATTCACCGCAGGCTCTTGAGCCGTTTGCGATTCATCGGGATTTTGGTCAGGACTGCTAACCGAAGCCATTCGGGAAACCTGCGTCAGTTGGTAATTTTCGTGGGTTCGATCGTCGAACCGTTTCGTAAAAAGCGTCTTCTACAAGGGCTCGGCCTACAGATCGTAGTCCAAGAAAACGTATTTGGGATTCATTCGGCGATACCAATCTCGCCATTCCAGCTGAGCTTTCTCACGTTCGGGTCGACTTGGCGTCTTCGACATTCCAAATCCCTCGAATTTACGACTGATGAATCTCAACCCATCACGTGCGTACATCCGAACCGAGTCGTCTCCATCACTCAAAGCGTAGATCAATGAAGGTACAACGCGAAGCTCATCTGACTTGCCCAGCAGCTTTGCCGCAACGCGACGTGCCTGCCATGACTTACTTCCTCGCACCATCCGTTCCAGACGGTCGAGCTGTGCTTTTCTCTTTGCCGGATCTGCCTCCAATTGCAGATCATCTGGTATGGATTTGCCTTCCATGTCGTCAGCACCATCTTCTTCTAGCAAGTCCAACAAATCGGTAACCTGGGCAGCAATCGGTCGGCCTTTGATCTGTGTTCCGTCGACACGAATGTCCGTCGTGTCTTTGGGCAATCCGTAACCGCCGCGGAGTGCACCAGAGTGATCCGTGAAAATCGCTTTCTGCGTACTGCGAATCAGAAACAGCAAAGCGAAAGCGGTACTTTCGGCGGGATGGGTATGGGCTCGGTCTTCCCAGCCACCCTCAGCCCCCTGGAATTGACGCAGCTCATCCACTCCTTTGTTGTACCAAGAAGGACTGCTGTCCTTGGGCGAACCGTTGGCGATCTCGACGAAACTCTCAAAGCGTTCCAACGTGTAGAGCTGGTAGTAGTACCAATCGATTCGAGACGTTCGCTTGTAGGGATTTTTTTGCCGCCAAGCGTCCATCAGCTTGACCGATCGCTTGATCGGCTCTTGTGACATCGCTGCACGCTTGCGGCGTTTGACGTTTTCATCCTCTTTGAAAATCTTGATCGCCTCAGGTAATCCAGGAATTCCAGGATCAGAGTCGTCAATCGTGTCCCCCCACAACCGCAACGCATCACCCGCAATCAAGACACTGCTTCCTCCTGCAAGTGCCATCGACATGTAAACTTTTTTTTGCTGAATATTAGGTTTCCCGACCCCTGGATCCTTGCCATGGTAGGGCCACGCTCCGGAGATATCCTGAACCCTCATCAACCACTGCGCGGCGGCGACAACACGGTTGTAGTCCAAAGGTATGCCGTTTCGGTCCAGCACCCAAATCGCCAAAAGGGCGTACTGAGTCTGTGAAATATCGCCATCTTTTTCATTTGGATACCCGAAAGCACCATTCGCGTACTGACCTTCCATCAAGCTGCGGGAGAGTACTTGGAGCTCGGGCTTGTATCGTTGCGGATCAACATCTGCAAACAAAAGCACGCAGATTGGAATCAAATAGTTTCGTTTGTGGACATCGTCAGCTCGACCGTCTTCCACTGATTTGGTGAACTTGGCGGCTGCAGCCAATCCTCGTTTGACGATCGGTGCTTCGGGATCGTGCCGACACTTGTGGTGCGCGTACGCCAGCAAGACTTCGTTTCCCTCTCGTCCGCTGATGTCTTTCACTCCTTCGAGAAACACAAGTCCACGATCGACCATCTTGCTGACGATCGGATCGGTCGGCTTGTACGCAGATGCCGTTGGACTAGCCCCGACGAAAGTGGCTGCTACCACAAGAATCGAGAGCCACTGAGAGATCGCTTTTTGCGTGGAGGTAGGGACCGCATGCCCCTTGGCGTCCTTAACTGACATGATTCACCCTATAAGTTCCTTGACTTCGATTCCCGCTCAATGGTGGGGGGGAGGAGAGGTAAAAAAAGGTGTCCGAACGAACCGATTGACGAATTCAGGCATCATACCCTACGATCGCCCTCCGTCGAATTGACCAAGACGAATTGAATGATGCGGCTGATTCAGCTACTTTCCTCGTTCGAGCAAGTCTTTCGACTTTTTGGTTAGGTAGCTCAGTTGGTAGAGCACGGCCCTGAAAAGGCCGATGTCGGCGGTTCGAGCCCGACCCTGACCACTGGTAACGTAAAAACCCGCGAGATGAATCATGAGTGGCCTCGCGGTTTTTTCGTTT
>JBGCGI010000368.1:0-9757 GCA_045110715.1 Rubripirellula sp. | reverse complement strand
ACGAAGACAAGAAATCGGAAACGCCAGCAACCGACGACGAGAGTCCGAACTTGTTTCTTGATCTCGATACTTCAAGCTAGCCGGGCGAGCGTGGCGTCGGCATCCAGCATTTTGCTTGGCAACTTGCTGGAGACGGATTCGGGGAAAGCAACGCTAAGTTCGATTTCAATCCGGGCGATTTCGCCCGGTTCGGATCGTCTATACTGGTAGCTTCCCACATCAGCTAGTGGCATTTCACGCCGTGCCTCTGGTTCCCGCCTGCCATTGGAGCATCAGCATGCCTTCACGTTCCACCCGTCGCCGATTCCTCCGGTCAACGTCGCTCGCTGGAGCGGCTATCGGACTGAATGCTCTGCAGTACTCACGGGTCTACGGAGCCAATAGCCGGCTTGGCATCGCCAGCATCGGATGTGGTGGGAAAGGCTGGAGCGATCTGACTGGCGTCGCTGCCAGCCCGAATGTCGATGTGATCGCCTTGTGCAACATCGACAGCTCCGCCAAGCACCTTGGACAGGCCGCCGAGAAATACCCCTCGGCCCGAACGTATGCTGACTGGCGCAAGCTGCTCGATGAGGCTCAAGACATTCATGGTGTTCTGGTGTCGACACCCGACTTCATGCACGCGCCAATTTCGATGGCCGCGATGCACTTGGGCAAGCATGTGTTTTGCCAAAAACCGCTGACTCACACGATCCACGAAGCGCGGCAGCTGCAAACGGCCGCCGCAAAATTCAAACTCGTGACGCAGATGTGCAATCAGATCCAATCTCATTCGGCCTATCGCACGGCCGTCCACATGGTCCATACCGGGCTGATCGGCAAAGTCAAAGAAGTTCATTCCTGGCAAGGAGGTCAGCCGCGTTGGCCCCGGCATATCCCTCGCCCGGAAGGAAGCGATCCAGTTCCGGCTCAAGTCCGCTGGGATCTGTGGCAGGGAGTCGCGGGCGAGCGTGAATACAAAGCAAAGATGTACCATCCGTTTTCTTGGCGTGGCTGGCAGGAGTATGGAACCGGCCAACTCGGCGACTTTGGCTGCCACATTCTCGATCCAGTCTTCAAGTCATTGCTGCTGACGTCACCGACCAAGCTGACGGTGGATGCGCCGGACTTGTTGCCCGATGCGTGGACCGACCGTTCAACGGTACGCTATGAGTTCCCAGGCACCGTCCACACCGCTAGCTCGACGCTTCCGGTCACTTGGTACGACGCAGCGGGAATCACGCCTCCTCGTGAGCTTTTAGGAGACGTACCGAAAGACTACAAGTTGCCACAGGCGGGATCCGTCTTGGTCGGCGAGCAAGGCAGCTTGCTCGTTCCCCATGTCGCGATGCCTCAACTGTTCCCCGAAGAGAAGTTTCCTGTGGGCAACCGACCGGTCATCGAAGGCGTCAATCACTACACTCAGTGGGCGGACGCCTGCCTCGGAAATGGCCAGACCACCTCGCACTTCGACTATGCGGGTCCGTTGACCGAAACCGTTCTGCTGGGAACGATTGGAATCCGATTCCCTGGCCAAGAACTCGCCTGGGATGCTGCCACACAAACGATCACCAATCACTCCGAAGCTCAGCAGTTCATCACCAAACCCTATCGAAAAGGCTGGGAGCCAACGTGGGTTTGATCACGCGGCACAACACCGTCGCAGCGACGGTGATGCTGCTGTTGCCGCTGGCCAGCTTTGCCAAGGCAGAAGAACCGATATCGATCGAGTCGCGGCGTGAGCTATTTGTCGATCGAGCGTTGATTGCTCGCACCGATGGTGTTGAACTGCGGATGCACCGTCCCATCAAGACTCCACGCCCGACGTCACCGCTGCCGGTTGGCGCCTACACCACCGTGATCCGAGATCAAGATGAGGCCGGGGTCCTGTTTCGCGCCTATTGGCGTGGGCACGACCCAGCTTGCGTGAAGGGCGAAGATGGTGCATCGTGCGAAGTGGTGCGTTATGCCGAGAGTCGTGATGGACACGGTTGGACTTTCCCCAAGCTTGGATTGCACGATGTTGGGGGCACGCGAGACAACAATGTCATCCTGGCAAACGAGCCCTCCTTGTTGCACAACTTCTCGCCAATGCTGGACGGACGACCGGGAGTTCCGGACGGCGAACGGTACAAAGCCTTGGCCGGTCACCCAGGCCCCGGCGACAAACGCGGCAAGGCGAAACCGGGAATCGGCCTGTTTGCATTTACATCGTCCGACGGCGTGCATTGGACCAAGGGCCAGGAAGTGATTCCCTACCGCAATGAGTGGCGTCACGCGTTTGATTCGCAAAACGTTTCGTTCTGGTCGTCTGCCGAACAACAGTACGTGTGCTACTTTCGCACTTGGACACCCGAACGACTTCGTACCATCAGTCGCACCACTTCGCCGGACTTCCAAACATGGTCCAAGCCGGTCGCGATGAACCCCAATCTGCCTGGCGAGCACCTTTACACGAGCCAGACGCATCCCTACTTTCGCGCTCCGCACATCTACATCGCACTGCCCACGCGATACGTTCCCGGCCGCGGTGATTCAGCCGCATCAAGCGACCACAACAATGCGACGGACATCTTGTTGATGTCCTCCCGAGCAGGCAGCGAGCACTACGATCGCACGTTCAAAGACGCCTTCTTGCGACCAGGACTCAATCCGGAGCGTTGGAAGAACCGGGCAAACTACGCGGCCCTCAATGTCGTGCGAACCTCAGCGACTGAAATGTCAATCTACCATCGCAGTGGTGATCGATACGTCTTGCGAATTGACGGGTTTGTCTCTGCCCATGCCGGGTCAGAAACTGGCGAACTGGTCTCGAAAGCACTGCGAATGAACGGGGATTCGTTGAACGTGAACGTCAGCACGAGTGCGGCGGGCAGCCTGCGGGTGGAGATCCAAGAACCTGACGGCACGCCGATTCCTGAGTTCACACTCGCCGATTGCCCTCCGATCTACACCGACAGCATTGATCACACGGTGAAGTGGGGACCGAATGCCGACCTGTCGAAACTTGCCGGTCGGCCGATTCGACTGCGTTTCGAAATGGCGGAGTGCGATCTCTATTCGTTTCGGTTCAAGTAACCGTCTGTTGAGTGTCTTTGCGATTGGCCGAGCCATTGAGCAGCATGATCGTCAATTGAATCAGATGGACGACGATCCCATAAACACCAAGCACCACGTTCATCACAATCCCCTGCACGATCGTCGTGATCAACGAGGCCAAGAATCCCATCTCATTGGAATTGCTGGAGAGATCGATTCCCGACAATTCCGAAGTGATCCCAACCGAAATCAACCCGCAAATCATGTCGAGGTAAACCGCGATGGGAAACAGGACCGTGATCACAATTCGAGTCCCGTAAGTGATTCGTAAAGTGCGTCGAACCGACTTCTTTTGACGTACCGAGGAAAGGGCCGTCTGATAGTCCAAAGCCGTGTAGCCCAAGATGAACAAACAGATGCCAATCAGCATTCCGAACACTTGCCCGCCAGTGATCGACAAACCTAAGAAGAAGCTGGGAGTCGCGCTCAAGGTGCAGACGAGTGACCAACGTCCAAACGTCGCGAGCAACGATGAACGGACTGGCGTCAGTTCTTCCGCGACCGGCTCGTCACTGTCGGAATGAATGGTCGGAGCATAGGGATTTAGATTCATGATGCTGTTATAGCCGATGAGTCCAGGCCCGCAGAAGCGTGCAAAAGCGGCACCAGGATTTGGCATGACTCTCTTCAACAACGGACTCGATTCGTGAACGCGCGATAACAACGCATTTTGGTTCACTGATCGGCCGCGAAACCCTGTGTCGTGACTTGGCAGCTCGTGATTGAAGTGGGCGCAAACGACGCTGGCAGCGAACTTCCTGGCTTGGGCTCTGACATGAATTTTGGAAAACTCAAGGAACTGAAGTTGTCCAAGTCCGGTTGCTTACCGGCTTCCTCCAGCGTTTCCTGGATCGTTTGCTGTCCACGGAAAAACATCATCTCGGGGATGTTGCTACCGGTGCGTTTCCAAAGATCTTGCTTCGACCAAACCAGACGAGTCTCAGAAACGTACTTGTTCACCAAGTAGGACCCACCGGTGATGTAGCGGACTCGTTCCTTCGTTGGCCCGCTAAGCGACCCCATGATCTTGATCGGCGAATCCTCTACGACTCGGTAGCCCGATGCTTCGGCCGACTTGGCTAGATTTTCCCTGGCCGCCTCTCGATACGCCTCATCGATTTCGGCCACATCAATCGCGACTTCGACACCCGGGTGAATCAGAAACTGCGTGGGATCGCTCTGGGCTCTCGCCAAAACCTCGCGTGCGTGCTCGTGAGGAAAAGTCAGCGGCATCAGCACACCGGTACTCGAACGATCTTGAACGGCAACCAAGCAAACCCCCGGACGAAACCATGATGACTCGATTCCTGAATAGTCACAAACCATCAGTTTGGACGGCAGATGTAGCAGCTGCCGGTTTCCCAGCAGCACAAAATCAGGGTCAGGAAACGCCAGCCCCTGCGGTGCGATCGGCGACGTCGAGTAATCATTCTCGAAGACCCAATCCCCGGTCGCAACGTCCATGATTTTGATATGCCCCATTGTCGCCAAGAGGAGCAGCTTGCCATCGGGGCTCCATTTCAGATGCGGCCATCCCGCTGGGGTATTGGGGGGCAGAGCACGGCTGCCCAGAATTTCCGCTGTCGCCGGATCCAAGACCATCAACGTCTTGTCATCGAAAAGCGCCAGAAGCTTGCGATCATGGGACACGTCAAAGGCAAAGTTTCTCTGACTGAGCCGCGCGTGCCAAATCGGTTCGCGTCGCAGCAAGTCCCAAACCGCAAAATGGCCTTGATCGCTGATCGTTGCGACGCGATCTTCGCCCAGCAACTGAGCCGATCGAACTTCTCCATCGCTGATCTTACCAAACGCCACTTTCTCATCGGGATAGGGAATCCATGACTGACTTCGAACGATGCTGGTGCCGGCCAACCGCCAAAGCTGCAGTTCGCCCTTGGTTTCCAGTTTGATTTGTCGTTCGTCGCTGTCACCCACCATCAGTACGTTGACTCCGTCGTCCATGATTGCCAACGGCCGCATGTTGGCATGAACTTGATCGCTATGTTGCGCCTTGCCGGACTCCAGGTCGACCACCGTCAATCGCGACATTGCCTTTGGGACTGCGAAAGTCACCGACAATCCGACCACCGCGCGCTTGCAGACCAGGTTGCCCTGCAAGGGATGAAGCGTTTCATGAAACGTTGTACGCTTGCGAAGTGGCGCGCGTCGCAAATCCATTTCCACAGGAGGCGTGATCTCCGGCACGTTCCATTCGACACCCGCCATCGAAGTGAATTGGTCGGCATCGCCCCAGCGAACTTGCTTGGGAACAGACCAGTTCAGGACGTTTGGATCGTCGCCAGTTTCGACGCCCGCAGCAGGCTCCACCATTTGAAACGGATTCGCTCCGCCACGGAGGAATTCCTGGTCGGCAGCACTCAATCTCGCGACCTGGATTTTCAGTGTCTTGCCACTGATATCCTCGATCAAGGCGCTGCCATCAACGACTTCGATCAGCCGTCCAACGATCTTGAATCGCCCCGTCGAATCCGACCACTCTCGCGTTTCGTCTTGCGCAAGCGTGACCACAGACAATGAAAGTGCGATCACAAAACTCCAAAATCGTCTCATCGGTCAATCCACCGGCACAAACGGGTTCTCAGGCTCAACGGGCACCACCTCCACAAACGGGTTGCGATTCAGAACGGCATCGGCCGCTGCACGCAGATCAGCATCGGATCCTTCGGCAATCTGAATCAAGACCGGGATGGCTTGCGGCGGTATTTCAGTCACCGGGATCTGTTGCATCTGCTTGATCCACGCCAATTGAGTCTCCCGTGACTGGGCGTCTTCCCCGCCGGGGCTGGAATCAGGCAACGTTTCCGACGCAGTTTGTTCGATCGTATCGGACGTGGTTGGCTCAGGCTCTACCATTGCGGGTTGCTCAGTCACTGCGGGTTGCTCAGTCACTGCGGGGCTGGTCGGAGCATCGGCGTTCTTTGTACCGAAGTAGACCATCGCACTGGCACTGGACATCAAAGCCGCCGCGAGCAACCCGACCGACCAATAGCGCAAGCGCCGACTTGGCGGTTGCAGCAACTCTTGGGGAACAGGTTGATGAAGCGGCGACTCCTGGTGATCAGCCAATTGTGTCAGCAACCGAGCGACATCGGCAGCCGATAGACTGCGCTGATCGACATTCTTGACCAGCAGACGATCGACCAAGACGCCCATCCACCCGGGAAGATCCGGCCGCGCGTCAGCTAAGGATTCGTAGCCTTCATGGATCACGCGGGTCAGGCTGCCGACATTGGAGTCAGCCGCGAAGGGCGAACGGCCAGTGCACATCCAATACAGAAGACAACCGAAACTGAACAGATCCGATCGTGTGTCGATGGGTTCTCCCCGCGCTTGTTCGGGCGACATGAACTGTGGCGTGCCTGCGACCACACCGGTCAGCGTGACCACCTCGTCGTCCATCGCGCGCGCCAATCCAAAATCCGAAATCACGACGTGATCGAGCCCATCCATCAGCAACACGTTGGATGGCTTGATGTCTCGGTGCACCATGTCGCTCGTATGGGCCATCGCCAAACCGCTGGCAACCTGACGCCCCACGTGAAGAATCTCCTCCAAGCTAAAGCGATGAATCTTTGCATGCTGCCGCAGAGTCCGCCGGATGAACGGCATCACGATGTAAGGAACATCCCGATACGTGTCGACATTGAAGATCGGAATCACGTTGACGTGGCTAAGCGCAGCTGCGATTTGCGCCTCGCGCATGAATCGCTTTTGGGCCGCCGGGTTTCCCCGCAGGTATTCGCGTAGTGTCTTGATGGCCACCAGTCGCCCGAGGGCTGGGTCGGAACCGCGTAGGACCATTCCCATTCCGCCAACGCCCACGACTTCATGAATCAAGTATTGATTCAACTGGCCCATCACCCCGGGGTCGTCCGTGGGCTCCAACCAATCTGTCAAGAACTGACGACAGAACGAATCATCCGGTACGGCTGACGTCATGTCTGGGATCGGCGGATCATCCTGTGGATCCAGCATTCGAGTCGTCGCGAGCCAAAACTCATCGTCAGCGGCGCACTGTTCCATCAAACCACGGCACGTGGAGCAATCGTCCAAATGGCGTTCCACCGTTTCGGCAGCCGTCCGATCGCATTTCCCAGCCAGATAGCGGTCAAGCTGGTGACGATCGCAGTCTCCTGAAGTCGCTGCGTGTTCGGATCGCGGTGTTACGGGCTCAGTCATCAGTTGAGAGATTTTTACCACATGGGTCCGGCTGGAGGTCAGAACGCTGGAACCGAGACAACGGCTCTCCTCACTCTATACAACGCCGCCTCAAGAATCTGACAGACCACAAATTAGCAGGTCTTGGGCAGCGGGTTCCCGAGATGCGGGCAAGCATAGAAGAGTTGCGATGAAACGCAGTCAGCTTGACCTACCCGGCCAAGAATAGATGGCAAGTTTGATCTCGCCCCCTCATTTCCATCCAAGCAACGACCATCGGTGCTTGTCATCGCGAGGCGGACGAATACCTGGATCATTCCGGCTGCGGAGGCAGTTGCCGACGATGGTTTCTTTGGGACCAAGGCGGCGAGCGACCCGTTTTGAGCGTCGAGACGCGCTGGCTTCGTCGCGATCCGGCTCAAAGAGCAATCCCGCAACGGCGCACAAAAACGGCCATGATGATCGGGGCATTGATCAACATGGCCTCAGAATCGGCTTGGGGCGAAACCGAGTCCTAGAAAGGATTCTCGGTTGATCGCTGCGATGCGCCCATGGCGAATTCCTCCACAACCGGGCATCATCTTCTTGAGAACACTTTACGAACCGTTGTAGTTCGACTGGCTCGACGAATTGTTCTGACTGCTGGAAGACTCGGAATTTTGCGAAGCGATTCGAGCAGCTTCCGTGACCACGGTCATCGCGGTGCGCAGTTCAATCGGTGAGAACCAGCTGATGTTTCCGGTGTACTTACTTTCGACACGATTCTTCGCTGCCAGTTCTTGCCATGACATGCCGTCCATCATGTGCCACGCGGCTGCCTGAGCTGTATTCTGTGTGACTTGACCACGGCCGAGAGCCTCGCATAGCACGCGAACTTCTGGGTTACTGGTGAACTCTTCCAACGGCACCATCTTGTAGGCCATTTTGGGGTTCGGGTCTGGCTTGCCATGCTCTAAGCAAACGGTTGTGACGCTCATTTTTTTCATGCGTTCTGGTGGGACTCGCATGAATCCACCACCACCGCCGCCCATGCCACCGCCGCCGCCCATGCCGCCACCGCCGCCGCCCATGCCGCCGCCGCCAGCTTGACCGCCGCCGCCACCGCCGCCGCCCATGCCGCCGCCGCCCATCCCGCCGCCGCCCATGCCGCCACCCATCATGCCTTGAGCAAGAATGGGTACGCTAGCGAAAGTCGCGGGAAGTCGCAGCTCGAGTGGTTTCTCGGTCAGGTTCTTGATCAGAACGTTGGCCTTGGTTGCGTCGAGTGGGATGATTTTCACATCCACGTGGCCGGCATCCATCGCTTCAAACAAACCGGCATTGATCGCTTCTTCAGCATCGCGCCGATCCGCTCCCAGGGCCAACGGAGTCAGCATCAAGCACACTGCGAGAGAAGCTACGGAAAGTGCAAATCGTCGGGACATGTTCACTGAAACGTTCCTTAAAATGGAATTCGCCTCGCTCGTCACCATGGACAAGTGCTGATGACGGGCTGAATGGGGTGGAAACACCCAAGTCGATAACCATCGGCTCGGGACAACAACAACGGATGAGGCGGTTCCGACTGCCTCCCTCGAAGAAATGGTCATTGGTGTCTCAGAAACACCAACCAAATCCAGATTCCCTAGAGACGTACGGACTTCCGTTGGAGTTTATGATACTCGCCGACATCGCCCGAACCAACCGGAAACCGCTTTTTGGGGCTACCGGCCAGAAACTAAGCAGATTCGCCTGCCTAACCCATAAAACCCGGCCCAATCCTCACTCCATCCGATTCTGCCCCATGAACCGCTTCATTCTCATTCTGAGTCTCTGCCTGGTCGCCAGCCCTCAAATCACCGGCCAGGACGCCGCCAAATCCCCACGGCCCGGTGACCTCAACGTGCTGTTCATCGCCGTCGACGACTTGCGACCACAGCTGGGCTGCTATGGCAAAGCATTCATGCACACACCCCACTTCGACCGCCTGGCCAAGCGGAGCGTCTTGTTCGAGCGAGCTTATTGCATGGTGCCAACCTGCGGGGCCAGTCGGGCCTCCCTGATGACTGGCGTTCGCCCATCGCCCACTCGCTTTGTCAGTTACACCGCGCGAGCCGATCAAGAGGCCCCTCAGGCGATCCCCCTGAATCGGTTCTTCAAGTCCGCCGGCTACGAAACGATCAGTCTGGGAAAAGTATTTCACTTCACCGATGACAGCCTTGATGGTTGGTCGCAGAAACCTTGGCGACCACAAACCAGCGACTTTCATGACCGCGCAGCCGAACGCGCCGCCATCAAAGCACATCGCGCAAAGTATCCGAATCGAAAGAAGGTCCGTGGGAAGCCCTACGAGTCGTTTGACGCTCCGGACGAAGAGTACCGTGACCACGAAACAGCATCCCAAGCCATAAGTCATCTCACGCGTCTCGGCAAATCCAAGAAGCCATTCTTCTTGGCCGTCGGATTCCCCCAGCCTCATTTGCCGTTTTGTGCTCCCAAGCAGTACTGGGACCTGTACGAC
>JBGCGI010000367.1:0-2604 GCA_045110715.1 Rubripirellula sp. | reverse complement strand
TCCACCCAGAACAAGGATCTCACCGTTGGGTAGGGTGATGCTGCTGCCGTACCAGCGGTCGTATTCCATTTCCCCTTGGGTCGCGTCGCGAATGGTCATGTCCGTGTAGTCGAACACAAGCACATCGTTGACTGCGCCGTTGACGGGACCACCTTCGCCTCGCGCGTCACCGCCGAAGATCATGACGTTGCCAGTCATCGGGTCGATCGACATGTTCGAGCAGAAAATATCCGTGTCGGTCGTGTTGGGAAGGACCACCTCAACACCGGTTTCTGGGTCGTAGACGCTGTAGACGAACTGGGCGCCTTGCATTCCAAGTTCAGTCGTGCCAAAGCTGAAGACTTTTCCGTCTGGCAAAACGATGGCATGAATCGGAACGATCCCCAGCGGCTCCACATCGCTCCACTCACCGTCCCCCTCAGCGTCGGTGACATTCAAGTAACTCGAGTTGGCGAATTGGAAGTAGCCGTTGCTGTGCAGAAATTCGGATTCGCGAAATCCGGGTGTGATCCCATCCGTCGGAGTCCAAGTGCCGGTTGAGTAAACAGCAGGGCTCTCGGTTTGATATGCCTTCCCGTCGACGGAGATGTAGTCGACTTCTAGGTTCGCGTCGAATCCCAGAACGTGATCCGCTTCATCATTAATGAACTGAATTCGGATATTTTCCGGGGTAGTCGTTGCCGAATGCGTGTAGCTAAACGTCTGGAAATCGCCCGACGCGGTGTTGAACGTTCGGACGGCTTCCCCATCAATCACGAGGTTGAAACGCTCTGTGCCCTCCTGCCCGCGGGCGCGAACCAGGATCTGTGAGCCATCATTTGTGTTTCCGGCGAATTGAAAATAGCCAACGGTGTGCAATTGATCGCCCCTGCCAAAGCCTGGCACGATTCCGTCTTCGGCGGTCCAGGTGCCGGTTGAGTAGACCGAAGAATCCTCGGTTTGAAAGTTCTCGCCATCGATCGTGATGTAATCCACAGTCAGGTTTTCATCGATCCCATTGGCCGGATCCCACCGGCCACTGGTGAATTCGATTTGCACATCGTCCGCAACGACGTTGCCGTTATGGGTGTAGGTGAATGTCTGAAGATCAGTCGTCGCCAAAAAGGATGCGACGCTTAGCCCATTGATCAGCAAGTTGAACCGTTCGGTCCCTTCGTCACCACGAGCGAACAACTGGATTTCTGAGCCCGTGCCAGTCTCGATGATTGGAAATTGGAAGTACCCGTTGGAGTGCAGGGTTTCACTCTCTTGAAAACCAGGAACGATTCCGACTTCGGGTTTCCAGGTACCCGTCGAGAATACATCGGGCGATTCGGATTCGACCGTCACTCCCTCGACCGTGACGCGGTCGACACGTAGGTTGCGGTCGATGCCAAGTGCTTCATCGAACAGGTCGTTGGTGAAGACAACACGGATCTGGCTGGAGCGGGCGTCGGTGGTCGTCTGGTAAGTGAAGTCCTGCAGTGCGGTACCGATACCCTCAAACGTTGCGACAGTTGATCCATCGATTTGCAACGACATGTTTTCGTCGCCGGTCGATCCTTGGGCGCGAATTGTGATCGGCATCACCGCGGTGTAGTTTTGTCGTGCCCGAGAGTCGAAGGCCAATCCAGATTCGATCGTTCCAACGCTGCGTTCCAGAATCCAGTCGCCGTTCAGGGATTCAGCTCCCGTCTTGTCGGTCGAGGCCGCAACATCGGCACCAGTGAGTTTTGCGATTTGATCGACCAGCTTTTTGCCGCTCGCTTCGGCACCAGTTTCACATCCGTAGATCAGGATGTCTGCGGATTCACTCAGCGACTTTGACCAACGCCCCAAGCTGTCTTGTCTCTGCTGGATCATTTCTGCGTCGACCATCTGATTGCCCAATTGAATCTGGCCAGCTTGACCGTGGGCAACGATATGGATGCTCTGAACATTGCTGCGTTGGGCAAGAATCGCGGTGATCTGATGCAGGCCATCTTCGTTCGGTTGCAGCAACACCAACTCGTGGTCTGGTGACAAACCATCTACCAGCTGGCTGATGTCCTCGACGCCGGAATCAACGAAGACGATTTTTGTCGACTGTACAATGGCGACGCTTGTTTCGCGGACTTCGCTGACCGAGCCAACTTCGGTCGCTTGGCTGACCGCGGCTCCGCAGTCGGCAGCCAGCATCAAACGTTTCTCGAGTGTGGCGATGCTCCAGCTCGGGGAACGACGTGAGCTGGCGCTCGATTTCTTGCACAGGGTGCGAGTTGATCGTTTCATTGTTGTCTGTAATGTCAGCGAAATTTTAGCAGGCGACGGGCGGCGAACTGCGAGTAGAAACGCTCATCATAGCCACGGAAAATAGGCGAAATATAGGATTTGCGAAGATGTTTGAAAATCTTTGCAACTCAGCCCATTAGGCTCGCAAGAGCGGTGGCATGACGCCATCGTCGTTTCCTGGCACGGTCGGGTCAGCGCTATCGCCAACCAGGCAGGACGATAAAGGAACCGCGTGGGGTCAAAAAACTAAACCGAGCACTTTGGCCGATGGATTCCAAGGTGGCGTCTTCAACTGAGGTCCGGTTTTGGTCCGAGATTGAATCCAACGAGGACGAGAGGGCGTACAAAGCGAGC
>JBGCGI010000366.1:0-3897 GCA_045110715.1 Rubripirellula sp. | reverse complement strand
GAGCCTTTCGTGTCACTTCGCCTACCCAAGATCTTCAACTTGCGAGGCGATCCCTATGAGCGAGCCGATGTTACGTCAAATACGTATTACGATTGGTTGATCGATCGCGCTTACTTGTTGGTTCCGGCTCAGGACTATGTGGGCAAGTTCCTGGCATCGTTTCAAGAATTCCCACCCCGCCAGAAAGCGGCGAGTTTCAACTTGGATGAGGTCATGAAAAGCCTCACCGAAGGCCCTGCCAAGTAGGGCACCCACCATCGAAACCACGGCGGACTTTTCGCCGTGGTTTCCTTTGGCAACGTAACAGTCAGCTATCGTGTCAGTCGCTGAGTTCGCGTTTTCCGTTCTTCCACCCATTGAGTTTGTGACATGCGTGTTTTGACTTTGATCGTGATTGCGATTGGCAGCGGCTTCTGTTGCCGAAGTGTTGATGCTCGAACTTGGACCAGTGCAAAAGGCAACTATCAGCTAGAAGCTGACGCAATCGCATTGAATGATTCAACAATCATTTTGAAGAAAGAATCAGGCGACCTGGTAGCGGTTGAGATTGACGAACTGTCGACGGATGATCAAGAACACGTCAAGTCGAAAGAAGTTGGCGATGAACTGAGTGATTCAATTTCGAAAATGCAAACTTGGACGTCAAATGATGGCGTGAAGATCCGTGCTCGTGTGTTAGCGTTCGGCCGCAAAGACTTGTCGATTTCTCGTGTTCGTGGCAAGGTCGTCGTCAACGGGACCCCGTTTGCTAAGGTGGATCCTCTCCATCAACAGTTGGTGCTCAAGGTCATGAGCAAGCTTGAGGGACGCCCGTTCGATGACCAGGCACAATTGACGACGTGGGCCAAAGGACTCGGTAGTGAGTCGAAGGTCTATCCGCTCGAAGGCGTGCTGATGGAATTGGAGTCCGGTGATATGCTGGCCGTTCCCTTCTTTCTGTTCGGTGCGAAAGAACGCAAGGTGCTTGAGCCTGGTTGGAAGGCTTGGGTGGCGGCCGGTAAGGATGAGCAGACGCAGCAACGAGAGAGTCTCATGATGCAATCCGAAGCGATGGAGTATCAAAGAGACCAATCGCAGCGGCAGCAGGTTGAGATCTTGAAACTGAATATGCTCGCTGCGGCGACCGGATTGACTTCGATCTGGGAAGTCGGTCTGAGCCCTGGTGCGGGCGTTTATGGAAGACGCACTTCCGTCATGGTCACAGCACAGAACAGCGATATCGCTTCACAGATCGCGCTTCAGAAGTACCCTGGTTACACTGTTTTTGGTGTTCGCAAGGCGAGTAATTAGTGCATTTTTCAGTGGCCTAACAGCCAGCGACTCGCTTGATCCATCCGGTTTTGCGTTGGAGTAGAGCACTCGTGCAAAACGACTCAAAGGAGCAGGTTTCCGTGACGGCGCGCGAACAAATTCTTGAACTTCAATCTCGTATGTCGGCGTCGATCATCGGGCAGGACCACGTTGTGCAGCAGCTGTTGCTGACGTTGCTATGTGGTGGCAACGCCTTGCTGGAGGGCTTGCCGGGGCTCGCCAAGACCCGCGCGATAAAGACGCTTTCCAAGAATTTGGAATCAGATTTTAGCCGTATCCAATTCACGCCGGATCTGTTGCCGTCGGATATCACGGGGGCTGAAATCTATCTTGGCGAAGACGCCGCGGAGCGGTTCGTTTTCCAGCCAGGTCCCGTCTTTGCCAACTTAGTCCTCGCCGATGAAATCAATCGTGCCCCAGCGAAGGTGCAGGCCGCGCTGCTGGAGGCGATGGAAGAGCAACAAGTCACGGTTTCAGGCAAGACCCACAAGATGCCCGAACTGTTCATGGTCTTAGCTACACAGAACCCTGTCGAACAGGAGGGCACTTATCCCTTACCGGAGGCCCAAATGGATCGCTTCCTGATGCACATCACGATGACGCACCCTGACGATGCCTCCGAACTCGTAATCATGCGACTCGTGCGTGGTGAGGCAGCGGAGTCCTCCGTCCGCGAAGAGAATTCGATCATTCCGCAATCGAGTATCTTTGAAGCGAGGAAGGAAATCGATTCGATTCAAATTTCCGAACCCATGGAGAAGTACATCGTCGCAATCGTTGCTGCGACGCGGCGGCCAAATGAATACGGTGAGGACCTGGGGCGATGGATACAAGTCGGCGTCAGTCCCCGTGCAACACTCGCCATCGATAAGGTCGCTCGTGCGCATGCTTGGTATCACGGCCATGATCACGTGACGCCCGATGACATTCAAGCGATCGCTCACGATTGTTTGCGCCATCGACTCATGCTGACCTACGAAGCGAACGCAGATGGTATTTTGGCTGATCAAGTCATCGACGAAGTCTTGCGTAAGGTTGCGGTGGCATGAGCGGAGTACTTTCCGTTCGACTCGATGCGGCAACCTCGGCAACGCGAGCCGCCCAGCCTAAACTCGATTCGCGCGTTACCACCAACTTGCATCAACTGGTCCGATTGCGATCCAAGGCACGTGGATTCAGTTTCTTGCCCAAGCAACCGACCAGCAGTCTACTCTCGGGGCGTCACGCATCGCATATCCGCGGTCGCGGTCTGAACTTTGAGGAGATCCGCCGATATCACGCGGGAGACGACATTCGCACGATCGATTGGAAAGTGACGGCTCGCCTGAGGTCGCCTCATACTCGAGTATTCACGGAAGAACGCGACCGACCGACGTTGCTGATCGTGGATCAGCGTATCGGAATGTTCTTTGGAACACAGCGGAACATGAAGTCGGTCACCGCAGCAGAAGCGGCCGCGCTCGCAGCGTGGCGAACGATCGACGTCGGTGATCGCGTGGGCATGATCCTGTTCGACGACGCTGATACCCAGTCAATGCCCTTGGCGCGAAGTCGTGATGGGGTGATGCGAATGTTGCGAACCACGGTTGACTTCAACAGCCGATTGTCTGTGGATTCACCTGCTCGATCCAAGTCATCGATGCTTCGTAGCGCTGTTGAGCAAGCGGCTCGCATCGCGACCCATGATCATCTGGTGATCGTCATTAGCGATTTTCACGGACTTGATATGAATGTTCGGCAAACGCTTAAGAAAACGCGAGCTCACAACGACGTGATTGCGGTTTTGGTTCACGATCCAAGTGCGTCGAAGTTGCCTCCGACATCACGTATCGTCGTCAGCGATGGTGACATGCAGTTAGAACTGCCTGACACGGAGCGACTTCGTAAACGGTTGGTGGATGAAACGGCGGGGAGAATTCGAGAGGTGCTTTCGCTCCAGCGTGAACTGCGAGTTCCGGTAGTACCGGTTAGCGCTGGCGAGGAAACCGCACTGCAAATCCAGCGTTGGTTGGGGCGTTAGCGAATGGAATCTTCTGATCCGGCAATTGTCGATCCCGCCAGTCTCGATCGGCTAAACGATTTCGTCTTGCCTGAAACCGTTGGGTTTTTGCCGCTTGCTCCGGTATGGAAATTCGGGTTGGTGCTGGTTCTTCTGTGGCTCGCCAAATGGGCTTGGATTCGTATCGTAGCTTACATTCGAAACGCCTACCGTCGCGAAGCGGTTGCCGAACTGAAAGTCATCGAAGCCAGTGGCGACGTGGTGCGTTTGAATGAATTGCTGAAGCGAACGGCGATCACAGCGTACGGACGTGATGCCGTGGCGTCACTTTATGGCGATCGCTGGCTCGAGTTTTTGGGGGATAGCCTCAAGCGGTCCGGTATTCGCGAAAGAACTGATTCTAGCCCGGAGACCCTGAGTCCGGTCGCAGATGTTTCTGCTCTTGGGGACGTTTCATCCAGGACTTCGGTAACGACGTCACGCGAGGAACATGAAAAGCTGTTCGAGTTCGCGCGAGTTTGGATTCGCCAGCACGTTCCTTTGGCATCGGAGGTCCCATCATGTTGACTTGGGCCTCACCTTGGTGC
>JBGCGI010000365.1:0-11857 GCA_045110715.1 Rubripirellula sp. | reverse complement strand
CTTGGATTGGGATTCCCAGGCTGCGATGGCTGCCGTGCGGATTTCTTCGGTCGTCGTGCCATGTTCGGTTGCCAATCTTCTAGCATCGTCATCCTCTACCGTGAAACGATGCTCGTTGGCTGTCAGGCTCAGCACTTTTCCTCGCACATCTCCAAACCTTGTCGCGACGGTCTTTGCCTCTCGCGGCAACTTCGTTCGATTTGCCTCGTAGCGTCGGACTCCGATCGACGTGGAGTGCTGGAAGATGATTGTTTCCAGCGATTTGACTTTGCCACAAGGCGCGATCGCGGTCAGCACAATCCCTGCTCGTCCCTTCTTCATCACGCATGGAGTTTGGTAGACATCCAAAGCGCCTGCCATTAGCAATCGGTTCGCACAGTCCGACAATCTTTCCGGCGTGGAATCATCAATATTGGTTTCCAAAACCACCACACGATCTTCCTCGAGCTCCGAATGCATCGCCGACAATTCCCCATTCAGTTCGCCAACCATGACGCGAAGCACATTCGCTTGCCCCTCCAGATCCATCGTGCCGGCGCCGTAGCCGACCGCTTCGACCGTCATCGCGGGAACCGGACCAAACCCGACCGCGCAAGCCTTCAAGATCGCGGCACCTGTCGGCGTGGTTAATTCTGCTTCGATGTCGGAAGCTGCAATCGGGATTCCACACAGCAGTTCGGCGGTTGCCGGCGCGGGGACGGCCACGCGACCATGGGCGATCGTGATCGATCCAGTTCCCGTCGGAACGGGCGACGCGATGACCGAGTCGATCTTGAGCGAATGCATGGCGACGGCCGTGCCAACGATATCGGCGATCGAGTCAATCGCACCGACCTCGTGAAAGTGAACCTTTTTCAGCGTGGTGCCATGCACCTTGGCCTCAGCCTCAGCGACCTGCTGGAAAATACGCTTCGCCAGCTCCTTGGCCTCCGGCTCGATCGAATCCGCTCCATCGATCATGTCCGTGATATGGTGCAGATGCCGGTGAGCGTGTTCCGGTGGGTGGGTGATATGGACCTTGATCGCTCGAAATCCGCATTTCTTGACCGTCTCGCTGGTGATAGAGATTTCGGGCAGGCCCATCGATTGGACGGCCGACTCAATCACGCCTATATCGGCCCCCAAATCCACCAGAGCCCCCAATGTCATGTCTCCGCTGATTCCAGAAAGGCAATCGAAGTAGGCGATTCGTGGCATTTTTTAACTTTCGTGAGGCTTGAGGGCGGTTGTTTGCCGTTGAAGAATCTTGGAGAGACGCTATACTCCCGCCTTTCCAGACCACAAAAACACAACGTATACGATAAAACCGACGAGATCGATCCGATGAAAGTAGTCAGCAGCATTGGCGCGTTGAAGTACCGCCACCCAGATTGCCAAGTCGTCAAACGGCGCGGGCGGATCTATGTGATCTGCAAGAGCAATCCAAAATTCAAGGTCCGTCAAGGCGGAGCCAAAGTCAAGAAGACCCGGCGCTAAGCCAAGCGACGAGTCCACAAGACAACGAAACGACTGGTTCCAACCGGTCGTTTTTTTATGCGCTGATCATGCGACTCCGTCTGGCCGCGTTGATCGACCTGCAAGCACGAACGCTGACAAGCATGGCAAATACAGTTTCCACCGCCCTGTTAGGAGAGGTAACAGACTTGTAGGTAGCCGCGGGACGCACCGACGCTACACAAAAAAAGCCGATGGCGTGTACCATCGGCTTCGTGATCAATCAGAAGCTGAGCATGCTCAGTCAGCTTTTGCCAGGTTCTGCTTTCTCAGCCCTTCGATGTAGTCGTGGGCGATATTGATGATCTCTTGATTGT
Organism: Rubripirellula sp.; assembly: GCA_045110715.1. Taxonomy (GTDB): domain Bacteria; phylum Planctomycetota; class Planctomycetia; order Pirellulales; family Pirellulaceae; genus Rubripirellula. The sequence continues at coordinate 10,046 of JBGCGI010000365.1, read as the reverse complement.
AGAAATTGTCTCGGTAGATGACTTCAGTTTCTAGCTGAGCGTCCATGTGCTCGTCTTCTTCTTCCTTCTGCGAATCGAGCTCTTTGCGGCGAGCCATGAACGCGGATTCTTCCAACGATACCGTGTCCTGCTCCTTCTGGCTCACGTACAAGGCGACGCGACGAAGCAAATCCTTGAACTCATCGTCCTTTCCGACTCGCTCAGAGGATCGGTTGCGAATGCTTCCCAAAAGATCGGCAGGCACCATGCTGTACAGATCGTGTCGAGAAGCTGGAACCGTATCGTGTTCGAGCGCGTACTTCAGGTCTCCTTCGCCGATGTCCATTTTGGCGGTGATACTTGGCAGCACGACGTCAGCCAGAACGCCCTTTCGCTGAGTACTTTGCCCGTCGGGCAGATAGAACTGCTGAAGCGTAACTTTCAGAGCACCAAAATTTGCTCGATTGTTTCGAAACATCTGCTGACCGAGATCCATCAGTGTTTGAACGGTGCCTTTGCCGTGGGTAGCTGGATCGCCAACAACGATTCCACGTCGGTAATCCTGAATCGCACCGGCAAAAATCTCGGATGCACTCGCACTGAATTTGCTGGTCATCACGACCAATGGGCCGTTGAAAGTGGTTCCTGCATCTTCGTCAGCGTATTGCTGAACCGAGCCGTTCGAGTTCTTAACCTGAACGACTGGTCCGGTGTCGATGAAAAGACCAGTCAGGTTGATTGCCTCGGTGAGGCTTCCACCGCCGTTCTTGCTCAGGTCCAACACCACGCCATCAACCCCCTTGGAGTTGAAGTCCATCAAGATTCGCTTGACGTCACGTGTGCTGCTACGGAAATCACGTTTGTCTTGTTTTGCAGCATTCATGTCCAAGTAAAAACTTGGCAGGTTGATGTAGCCAATTTTCAGGGAGCCACTACCGCCAGGCAGGGAGTGCTCGATGATCTCACCCCGGGCGGCGGACTCTTCCAGTTCGATCCGAGCACGAACGATTTTGAAGACCTCAACGGCGCCGACTCCACCAGGCTTCACACCCAGACGGACCACGGTTCCGGCTCGCCCACGAATTTTGTCCACGACGTCGGTCAGAGGCATTTCCACAATATCGATCATTTCGGCAGATTCATCTTCGCCCTGGCCGACCGAAACGATCACATCGTCCGTTTTCAACTTGGCGTGCTTGGCAGCTGCACCACCAGGAATCACGCGAGTCACGACGGTGTTGCCGTCTTTCTCACGAAGCTGTGCTCCGATGCCATCCAAATTCAAGCTCATTTGAATTTGAAAATCATCCAACGTTCCAGGCGACATGTAGGTCGAGTGCGGATCGTATCCCGTCGTGACCGAAGTCAGGAACATCTCCAGCAGATCATCGCTGTCGGTCTGCTTCCAACGACGAGCGTATCTTGAATATCGACGTCGAAGTTGCTCGGCGGCTTCCTCGCCTTCCTTGCCTTCATCCTTCAAGTCCAGCAACGCGTACTTGATTTGGCGAGTCCAGCGGTCGTGTGCTTCCTGCGGCGTTCTTGCGTAGGCAGCTGCATCAGGATCAACGACGATTTTTTGGTCGAGACTGAAGTCCAAATCTTGCTCGAGAATGGAGTGCGCCTCGGCGACTCGTTCGTCCACGCGAACAAGGAATCGACGGAAGATGTCATATCCAAGAGACAAGTCGCCTTTGCGAACCATGTCATCGATGGCCGTCGAACTGGCTTGGAACTCGTCGATATCACTTTGATAAAAGTACAGTTTCATGGGGTCCAGCGACTTCAGGAACAGCTCCAAAGCTCGCTTGCTGATCGTATCGTTCAAGCCCTGAGTCGAAATGTGATTGCGAGGCATAAGCGTCGCGATCAGTCGGGCGACCAAGCGATCTTGCTCTGATGGCTGAGCGTTGAAAACGATCGGGGGACGTTTTCTTGCAGCGGGCTCGGCTTCAGCAACCGGCGACAATTGGGCCCAAGTGGCGGGGACCAAGCAAGTGGCCGCAATCACCACCAATGTCATGCGCGATAAAAAACCGCCCAATCGCGACACACCACGTCGACAGGTTGGTGGTGTGGCAAACGAATTCTCGCGGAGACGGCTGTCCATAGTGAGTTCCCATGTAGGTTTGATTTAAGATTTGCGGGCAAAAACGCTGTCGACCGTCCACCTCATTCCAATCGGAGGGCCGCGAAAGCTTCTGCTGCTTTGGAATAGTAGGAAAGCGGCAAAAAATGAGCAACTGCGTTTCTTCGCCCAGTTTACCAAGTCGGTTCGCGCACATGGGTCCACAGCAAGTGGATTCCGACCCGAACGAAGCTCTTTGGACGTCCGCTTGTGGGAACGACTCGGAATCCGGATGGGCAGCGAGATCTCGGCACGATTAGCTATACTGGAAATGTCTTTCCCCACACACGGACCCGCCATTCCATGCTTCGCTCACTGACGTTCGTCTTCTTGACCATGACCGTGGCGCCGGTAGTCCAAGCCGATGAGCGTCGTGCTCCGGCGCCCAAGTTCACGGCCGAACAAACCCGCGGCGTGTTCTTCGACAAACTCGACGATGCTTTCCGCGGCGAACGTCCGACCATCGCGACGGTTCGCAAGTCGGCAGGCGCGGCCGCTGTGGCGGCTGCCGCCACTCAAGACTCGGCTGCCGGTGGTGGCGGTGGGGACGACGTATGGACATCGCTGATCAGTGCTTCCTCGCTGGAAGACGAAATCAAACGAGTCAAGTTGGAGTTCGACAGCTGCGTTTCGACACCAACCAGTTTTCTTGGTGGAGGTTACCAGGATGCCAGACTGCATCTGACTGTGCTGGCGTCGCTATTCGCCGTCATCAACGAGCACGGCGATGACGTTCGGTGGAAAGACCAGGCCGCAGCGGCACGCGACCTGATCGCACGAAGTGCCTTCAACTGCAAATCAGGATCGAACCAGGTCTATAACGAAGTCAAGCTTCGCAAGGGAGACTTGCAGGACCTGATCGCTGGCAGCGGACTGGCGAATAAGAAAGCTGATGAGCAGAACGACTGGACGATGATCGCCGATCGATCACCCCTGATGGAGTACGCCGAGGCGTTGATTGAGGCGTTAGAAGACGCCAGTCGGGACGAAGCGACCATCAAACGGGAGACCGAATTGGTCAAACGCAATGCGGAATTACTGGCAGTCCTGGGAGAAATCTTGGCGCGTGAAGGCATGGACGATGCCGACGACGAAGACTACGCCAAACTAAGTCACGAGATGACCAGTGAGTCCAGTAAACTGGTGCAAGCTTTGGAACGTGGCGACGCCGCAGAAGTTCGCAAAGGCGCCAGCATGATTCGTAAACGGTGTGACTCCTGTCACGAACAGTACCGGTAAAGCTACTCGCGTCCAAACACTTGTTCAGTTCGCACGGATCGCCTTGGCGAGAATCGCATTCATCAGCGGAGGCGAGATTCGATCGCCGTAGACGAGCGCCTTGCCGCCCATGCTAAGTATCACTTCACTCTTGCGTGCGCGAATCGCCGCCAAGGTCGTTCGAGCAACCCGCTCGGGAGTCCAACTTCCGATGCTCGACGAGTCTTGATCAGGCTCGGTTTCGACCAACGCGTCAAAGAACTCGCTCTTGGTCGTACTAGGACTGACCAACGTCACGCCGATTCCCTGACTGGCTATTTCCGCACGCAGTGAATCGCTCCATCCATGCAGGGCAAACTTGCTCGCGCAATACTCGCTCTTGTTCGGAACGGCACGATGCCCCAGCACACTGCTGATGTTGCAGATCACGGCGTTTCGACCCTGCTCCAATTGTGGCAGCAGTAACCGTGTTAACTCGACGGGGGCAAAGAAGTTGACCTCCATCACTTGCCGTAAACGTTCCGGGCTTGCGTCGGCGAATGGACCAATCGCACCAATCCCCGCGTTGTTGACCAGCAAGTCGACCGCGCCGCCGTTGACCGCACAGGCCGCATCAACAATCTGCTGCCGGACGTCGCCGTCGGTGACATCGCCGACGACCGGAATCACGCGGTCCGAAGAAGCGGCCAACGATTCGATTCGGTCGCTGCGCCTCGCGGTCGCAATCACGGTGGCTCCGCGCTGGACCAGAAGGCCACAAAGACAACGGCCAATCCCGCTGCTCGCACCCGTCACGACGGCGACAGCATTCTTCGGCTTCCATCGCATTGCGAGGTCCTTCCAGCAGGAGTGGTCCATTCAGCTCTTGATACCGGTTAGGCATCACAGGCCGACTCGGTCACTTCGAACCCCATGTCGCGGATCATGTCGTAGTCCTCCTGAGGAGCCTGACCTTGCGTCGTCAGGTAGTCGCCCACAAACAGGCTGTTGGCAACGTAAAGGCCCATGGGCTGCATGCTGCGCAAATGGATTTCTCGTCCGCCGGAAATCCGTAGTTCGCGGTCTGGGTTGACGAAGCGGAACATGGCCAGCGCCCGCAGGCAATCGCTTGGGCTCAGGTCATCGTTGCCCTGCAGGGGTGTACCTTCGATCGCGTTCAAGAAATTCAGTGGAATCGACTTCACGCCCAAGTCACGCAGGTCAAACGCCATCGAAACCACGTCCTCATGCTTCTCGCCCATGCCGATGATGCCACCGCTGCACATCTCCATGCCCGCGTCCTTGACGTGCTGAAGAGTCTGCACTCGATCCGCATAGGTATGAGTCGTGCAAATGTCCGCGTAGTGTTCTTCGCTGGTGTTCAGGTTGTGATTGACGCGATCGACACCGCACTCCTTCAATCGATCAGCCTGCTCTCGTGACAACAAACCCAAGCAAGCACAGATGTCCAAATCGTACTTCTCTTTGATCTCAGGAACGATTTGTTCAACCGCATTCATCTCGCGTTCGTTGGGGCCTCGAGCTGAGATTACCAAGCAGTAAGTCTTCGCACCTCGCTCGTGAGCCAGCTTTGCCGCGGCCATCAGGTCGTCACGTTTCAGGATATTGTGCTTGGGCACCGGCGCAGTCGAGATCTTCGACTGGCTGCAATAGTGACAGTCCTCGGGACAGAGGCCACTCTTGGCACTCATCAAGAAGTACAGCTGCACCGATTTGCCGAAGTACTTTTGCCGAATGCGGAAGCCGGCCGCGAGAATCGAAAGCAGATCTTCATCGGGAGCCTTCAAGATCGAAAGTGCATCTTCGCGGCTGATGGGTTGGCCATCCAAGACTTGATCTGCCAACCGCTGATATCGGTCGGTGGAAGTTTGGTTTTCCGTAGCTGTTTCAACGTTCGACATCAGGGGCTCAATCAGGGGGCGTTCGACCAGAATTTTCAGGTTCTGGTGGTTCAATCGGAATCAGGCAGCGGCCGGCAAGAATCCAAGGCAGCAGCGGCAGACTCCGATTGTAAGTAGACTGGTTTCAGCCAACATGGTGTACAGATCGCTGGAAATCGGCAAGTCGGCATCGGTTCGGCCAGATTGAATCTCCTCTTAACCACCCAATCGTCCGTTCATGCTGTCGTTTTACGTGAGAATAGGATCGCTCGCCGAAGTCCACGTGGGGACAAGTGAGACGTCGCTAAAACGCGGCCGCCGCGTGGTGGTGCGAACCGAACGCGGGGTCGAGCTTGGCGAAGTTACCTCCGAGTGTCGCCTTTCGCGGCCAGAGAAGGCCGTTTCGATCCTGCGTCCGACCAGCGACGAGGACGAACTGCTGATTCGCCGCTTGGATCGGCACAAGCGGGAAGCCATCGAGGCCTGTCGCATCGCGCTCGCGGAATCGGGCTCTCAGGCCGTTCTGCTGGATGTCGACCAGCTGTTTGATGGGGGCACACTCTTGATGCACTTTCTTGGATCGGTCGATGACATCGCCGAGTCCGTGACCAAGAAAGTGGTCGAGCGGTACGAGTCGATCGCCAGAACAAGACACTTCGCAAAACTGTTGCGCGACGGCTGCGGCCCCGATTGCGGGACAGAGGACGGAGGAGGCTGCGGATCAAGCTGTGCAGGCTGCGCCGTCGCCGAAGCCTGCAGCCCCAAGACCTAGCACACCGGTTGGCTGGCAGGTTGCTTCCCCCAATTTCAATTTGGGTAAAACACGACCGCCAAGCCGCCAAATTCTTCTCGGTGAATTCCGTGTCTCGGTGTTTCTAGCTCAACGCTGGCGCGGTAGCCGCCCGCAACCATTGCGATTCCAAACAAAGAGGCACGGATTCCAACAGCCACGCCTGCGATCGCCGAGGATTCTCTGGCGAAAATTGGGGCTTCGCGGTACCTTTGCCAGACTCATCTCGCGAACCGACGGACCGTTCAAGCGAATCTGACATGACCGACGAGAACTCATCGGAGCCTTCGTATCGCAATTCTCCTTGGGAGATGTGGTTCATTTGCGTCGGTCTTGTGCTCGTCTGCCTCGTCTATCGACAGGAGCTGATGGCGTTCTCTTCAGCAAAGTGGGCGACTGTGTCAGCCTGGGTTCTGATGGCAATCGGCGTCACGATCGCACAGAAGCTAGAAGGGCGTTTCGAGCAGATGCTGCAGCGATTGAGTGATCGCAGCGCCCTGTCACTCTCGCCTGCCGAGTTCATCGAATTCCGCAACCAAATGCGAACACGAGCGAGCACGGCAGCGAGTGTCGGAGGCATCGCGTTGCCAGCCCTGCTTCTGCTGGCCTACTTTCTGACCCTGAGCAGCTTCGATTGGTTGACGGTCGGTGAGATTTTTGTCGAGCTGATCTGCGCTTTGCTGGTTGGCCGGCACGCTGGCCGAGGAGTGCTCTATGGATTCTTGGGCAAACAGTTGGCTGACGAAGGCATCAAGGTCAACATGATCTTGGGGCACTCGGATCACGCGGCGGGACTGCGGCCGATTGGCGACTTCTATTTCCTGCAAGCGATCATCGCCGCGCTGCCGGTCGTGTTCTTTGCATTCTGGGTCGTGATGATGCCGATCTGGATGGCCACTTGGCCTCAATCGGATCCCCATTTCGTCAGTTGGAAAACAACTTACGTCGGTTTCTTGATCATCGCCTTGGTGTTGGAACTGACCGCGTTCGTGCTGCCGATGCTGTTTTTCCATCAACAAATGAAAGACCAGAAGCGGCAACTGCTGCCGCTAGCCGACCAGCTCAGCGCCGAATTGTCTCACGTGCAACTTGAGCGAACGGCGCGTCTCACTGCACTGGCCAATCCTGAAATCGAAATCCCATTCGACACTGAGCATGTCGGTGCCGACCCAGGGCAACTGGTGGATCAGATCGCGTTGCTAGAGAGCTTGCCAACATGGCCGCTTGCCCCGCAAATTCGCAACCGATTCGCATTGGGCAACCTCGCGCTGCTGGCTCCAGGTGCAATGAAGCTTTCGCAAACGGTATCCGACGCGATCTCAAACGGCCTCAAGTGATCGGTCGTTGCGAGTTGTCCTCAGACGCGGACGAGGGATCAGTGTTCTCAAACGCGGGTTCCCGGCATCGGCTTTGAAGCAGGGACCAATCGTCCTCGCTTTGGACGTGCTCGCGATGCAAGTAATACGAGGCACCCGCGTCTCGTTCGACGGCGGGATTTACCAGGGTGACTCTAGATGCGAACGATATTGCAGGTCTCAGATTCCGGATCGAAATGGAGTTCGACCGCGCCGCTGTCGAGTTGTCGCATCACGCTCTCGACTCGTCGATCAACCGGGGAAAGATCCGTCCCATCGCGGGTGACAAACTCCAGCACGATCGCCGAAAGTGTGTCGGCCGCAAGCTCAGCGTGTGGGATTTGCATCGTTGGGAGCCAATCTAGACAGAAGTGCTGCGAAGAAAATTCGGGCTCAGGATAACAATTGTCATGATTCCCCGCATCGCTTCCTCGATCTGCGGTAGACTATCGGGCTCAGCAGCAAGATTTGGAAAGCAGTTCAAGCAGGCTGATGCAACGATCATGGAACTCATGTTGCGACCCCACTTTCCAATTCGCTCTGGCTAAATCGACATCTTCTCTTACCGCCTGCTACGCGGCCGGGAGTCTTGTCGGTGCGACATTGCAATGTTCTTCACTCGGAAGGGTCGAAGCCTGTGGTCGCACTTCTTTCGTAGGTTGTTTCACTCTGAACGCAGCCTGAATTGCATTAGAAAACTTTGATTGGAATGCGAAATGGCAAGAACACGCCATCGAACTTTTGAAATATTTGACTTCGTACAAGAAGCCGGCGAGGCACTGGAATCGAAGTCGGCTCGCGTGAATACGTACTCCCTTGACCCAGATCTGTGGAGGTTTCATCAGCTCGACGTAGCGATCAAGCCATCCGGTGTGGTTCACGTGACGTTCAAGGAATCCACCGATGCCGAACGTGACTTGATGAAAGATCTTCCCAAGGACTTGACCGACTTGGCCGACTTGCTGACCAATGGCAGCCGGATCTTGTTGGACTTCGAAGGCTTGGCCGCGTTCGATTCCGACGCCGTCGCCAAGCTGACTGAATTCCAAGGCAAACTTCAGAGCAAAGGCAGTCGAGTCGTCCTGTGCAATCTGGATTCCGAGGTCCATGCCTCGTTCTTCCCACACCTTAAAACAGACGCAAAACGATAGTTCCATACGACATTCGTCTTCGCCATGTTGCACGCGAGCGGTCTTGCGATGGATTGATGGTCGCACACCTGATTGTTTTTTTCTAAGATTTCTGCAACCAGCACCGCGCTGGCTGGTGTACATTGCCGGTTCTTCTCTTGCGCGGTCCGCGTGTACACCGTCACCAACATCAAGTAGGTGAGTTATCTACGACGACATTCGATGGTCCTCAAGATGGGGATCTCGCGGTAGAGGAACGACTCTATCGCTTGCGTTGATGTGCGGCTTGCTTTGCATGAGTGACTTTCACTTCGTCGCTGCGCAAGAAAGCAACCGGCGCGCGCACCTGAAGGGCCTTGACCTCGACGGTCACCTGCTTCGACTTGGTCAAACGAGCCGAACCAAGGCGGTCGTGGTCGTGTTTCTTTCGACACAGTGCCCCATCAGTAACAGCTATCTGCCGTACCTCAACGATTTCGATACGCACTATCGACAGCGGGGCATCGAACTCTACGGCGTGATTTCCGATCCGTCGGTGAGTCGCTCCGATGCGCAAAAGCACAGCCAAGAGTATCGCCTGCAATTCCCAGTCTTGTTTGATGGCTCTGGTGAATTACGCTTGGCGCTCGCGCCGACGCACACGCCACAAGTGATGGTGCTCAGTTCGTTGGGCACCAAACTCTACAGCGGAGCGATCGACGATCGGCACGTTCAGCTCGGCAAAAAGAAGGATCAGGCAACGCACTCGTATCTGAACGATGCCGTCCGGTCCGTCATTGCGGGCAGCAAGATCGCGGTCCCGCGAACGAAACCCGTGGGATGCTTGCTGGAAGATCCGCCCAACAAGACGCTCGATGGCAAGGTGACCTACGCGAGAGACATCGCACCGATCATTCAGGCGAATTGTGTCTCGTGTCACTGTGCCAACGGCTCTGGCCCCTTCACCCTGCTGACGTATGACGATGTCAGCGCGCACGCCAACCAAATTTTGGAAGTCACGCGATCGCGGTTCATGCCACCTTGGAAACCAGCAACGGGGTTCACTCGTTTCCTGGACGAGTTACGACTCTCCAAGCACGAGATGTCGCTGTTGGAAGTTTGGACCAGAGCAGGCAAGCCTGCCGGCGACCCAGCGGATCTTCCCGCGCCCGTGCCGGCAACCGACGGTTGGCCGCTAGGCGAGCCGGACTTGATCCTGGAGATGCAGGAACTGTTTTCCATCCCTGCCAGCGGCCCCGACCTCCGACAGTACTTCGTCATTCCGACCAAGCTCCGCGAAGATCGCTTGATCACCGCCATCGACTTTCATCCCGGTACACCGACGGCCGTTCATCACGCCAGCTTCTTTCTCGATACCAAGCAGGCCGGTCGTCGATTGGACAAGGCCGATCCCGCGCCAGGCTATTCCGGTTTCGGAGGACCGCGGTTTGAACCTGAGGGAACGCTTAGCAGTTGGTTTCCCGGCATGAGTCCGCGGGGACTCCCCGAGGGCATGGGCAGGCTGGTTCCAAGCGGAAGTGACATCGTGGCCGAGATCCACTACGTCACGACAGGTAAACCGCACCG
>JBGCGI010000364.1:0-28569 GCA_045110715.1 Rubripirellula sp. | reverse complement strand
GGCAAATCCTTGACTGACCCCCTTCTCCTCCCCGTCGCCACCCCAAGCCTCTGGTGTCGCCACGAAACTCTCGCCGGTGATCCGTGCGGGCATCAATTCCCCCGCGTCCCTCTTTCCGTCACGAGCATAGCTGATCGTGATTGACTTCCCTGGCTCGGCCGAGATCATTTGCCGCCGCAAGGACTCAGCGTCGGCGACGGATGCCTTGGCGATCTTGGTCAACACATCGCCCTTCTGAAGCTTGCCGGCGGCTGGTCCGCCCTTCAGCACGGCGTCCACCACCACTTCCGTTTTTGCGTCTTCCGAATCGCCTGCTTCCGAATCCAGATCGCGTTGGCGAATCACAATCCCGATCCGTTGGGGATTCAACGGCGGGATCGATTCCGCCAGCGTGATTTCGAGGTCAATCTCTTGTTCGTCTCGTTTCAATTTCAACGCGACAACTTCTCCAGCGTCGTATCGCCCGAGGACTTGTCGAATTTCTTGATGACGCCTGACCTTTGTGCCGCTGACCTCGAGCACTTGGTCGCCGGCTTTGATACCGGCCGCCTCAGCAGGCGATCGAGTGCGAACGGCCGCGATTTGCGTGTTTGCCTCGTTCATGTCTTTCGATTTGGCGACGATACCGATCAGGCCTTTCTTGATGTCCGTGCCAGCCTTCAAGCGTTCTAGTTTCACTCGAATCACGTCGGAAGGAATTGCAAACGCAATTCCTGAGTCGTACCAACTGGTCGAGTCCTCGGCACCTCCCTCGGCCACCGCGGGAATCAAGACGCCGAGAAAGTTCCCGTAAAGATCGATCAATGGACCACCATAAAACGACGGGGAAACGCGAGCGTCCGTTTGCAACGCAATGCCGTCGAGCCGTTCCGAGGCGCTCAGCACGCCACGGCTGACAAGCGGAGAGACGTCGCTTCCATAGCGTCCCACGGCCACCGTGGTGGCACCGATGCTCAAATTCAAGTCCTTGGGGAACGTGATCGCCTGCAGCGTCTCACTCGGTTTCGTTTTCAGCAGCACCAGGTCGCGATGATGGTCACGGGCGACCACTTTTGCTGTCTGCCTGACGCCGTTGGGCAACACCACCAAGATGCTCGCCGACGCGCGTCGCACGACGATGCTTGAGGCCAGGATATGACCGTCCTGGTCGATCACGACGCCCGAGGTTGGTGCGTCCTGTTCGACTTCTCCCTTCTTTTCTCCAGACGCTGCCGCAATGATCTCAACGGTGACGACGGACGGCAGAGCTCGATTGGCAGCGCTGCGAACCGCCTTGGCCATCGCCTTGCGATAGGCAAGCTCGTCAGCAGCCGCGGGTTGCGAGAGTAGTCCTGACAGTGCAATCCACAAAAAAAAGAAACGGCTCACGGTCGCAGCACCATTGGAAGTATTTCAGTATCACGTTGGACGGTAAGTTCGACATTGTCGCGTCGATCGATCGTGCGAAGAAATTTTTGCAACGAACGTTGGCTCTCGACACGTTTCCCGCTGATCAACAAAACCAAGTCATCCGGCCGCAAACCAGCGCGTGAGGCAGGACCATTGGGTCGTAAATCGTCGATGTAGGCGGGCGTCGTCTCCAGGACATCGGGAATCATGACCAGCCCCAGCGTGTCGAAGCTGTGCGACTTGTCGCGAGCCAAAACGGGGTTGGATTCCACCGGCTTGGTGGTCAAACGCCCCGCGATGATGTCTCCGATCGTCGAACGCAAGGATTGTGCGGGCACGGCGTAGTTCAACCAAACGCCTGTCTGGGTGTCACGCAATTCTTTTCCCAGCATCCCAACCAAGCCACCTTCGACATTGACGACCGCTCCGCCGGCAGCCCCTGGGTTATTGGCGATTAGATCCAACACCATCACCTTGCCACGATACGGCGTTTTGAAAGTTCCTCGACGCGCGTCCAGTTCGGTAAGCGCCGCAATGGAACCTTGCATCACGCTGGCTGGCTCTTTGCCGGTCGCGATGCCAAACAGATTGCTGACCGCCAAGATCGGATCCCCCCACTGCACCGACGTGTCTTCGGGGACGCGGAAGAAAGGCAGGTCCGATGCTTCGATCTTCAGGACAGCGAGCTCCAAAGAAGGCTCGAAGCCAACGATCGTTGACTCGAATCGACGACCGTCATCCAGCAGTACGACTGGCTCCACGTCTAGCACGTAGCTCCATGCTGTCGCGATGTGGCCATCCGGCGAGACCAGAAAGCCGCTTTGATAGGCTTCCAATCCTGAGATCCCGCCAGCGCCATAGACTTTCACGACTCGCTTTTGCGCGTCGCGAGCCCATTTCCCAAGTGGGTGCTCAGCAGAAACATTTCCGACGAATGAAATCCCCAGCAGCACCAGGCCCATCGCCCATCGAGCCGGAAAAAGTGAAACCACGTTCATGCCTTTTCCTCCTCGTCTTTCAATTCGCTTTCCGGCACCTTTTTCCACGATTTGACTTTCAGTCGAATCACAGCCTCCGTTCCGTACCGCAGTTCCAAAATGCTTGGCTGCGAATCCGGGTTGTCACGGATCAACCACAGTTCGGCCGGATCCTCGTCTTGATCTGCGAAGACCTCGATGACTTCGATCCGTTCGCTCTCGGGGTGGCTCAACCAACGAGCTTGCAGTTCACCGTCGATGCCCACCATGCAATCGCGAAGCGGGCGTTCGCCGGCCAGTGGCATGCTGCCCATGTAATAGGATTCGCCAAACTTCTTTGGCCCATCACTGATCATGCGTCTCCAAACGTCCAATGCTGACAGCATTCCGGCAATGGAACGACTGCTGACCGCATCGTACAAGTCCGATTTGCGATCCAGTTCCATCGGTCGGTCTCCGACCAGCATCGCCATTTTTCCCGACGTGACTCGCAGCAAAGCAGGGTCCTGCTTGTCATCATCGGTCACCGCCTCGATCACCCAAGCATCGTCATTGTCAGCTTCGCCACCGGGAAATTGTCCGCGAACGGCTTTGATGAATCGATCTTGCTGAAGACGATTGAAGTGATAGTTGGCGTAGCCTTTTCGTTCGATCAACTGTTCTTGAACGGCTTTGGGTAGCTTCGAGCTCTTGCCGGTTGCGTGAGGGTCTGGCTCGGATTTCTTTTGATCACCGTCTTGTTCCTCGCCCTCTTTCTTGGGCTGCGGCTTGCGAGGTGGAGGCGGCGGCAATGCCCCGGCCATCTTCTCTAGCAATTCGTCTTCCTGGTGCACGCTACTCAAACGGACGAGAGTCTCTGCCGTTTTGCCATCTTGCCGATAGACGACTTTGACTCGCCACTCATTCGGAAACGTCGCCAACACGTTCTGGACGTCGTTAGCCGTTTGCACGACCCGGCCATCGATTTCGAGGATCTCGGTGTTGTACCGCAGTCCCCTTCGGTAGGCGTCGCTGGTATCAAGAATGTTCGAGATCAAAACACCACCATCGGGATCCGTTGCCACGGTTGCCCCGAAGGTTGCGTGGTCCACGATCCGCCCGCTGCGGAGGTAACCAAGAAAGTTCTTGGCTTGATTGATCGAGATCGCGTAGCCCACGCCAACGTTGACTCGCCCCCGTTTCTCAAAAGAGGCTCTGCCAACGATTCCCAACAAGCGACCTTTCGCATCGTAAATTGGGCCGCCCGAATTGCCAGGATTGATCGAAGCATCCGTCTGCAAGCAGTCACCGTACTCCAGCAACGTCCCCGATGGATACTGGTACCTGCCGACGCGGCTGAGGATGCCCCAGGTGACAGTCGGCTGAAGGTTCGACGCCAGCAGGAATGGATTTCCAATCACCATGCACCAATCGCCGGGTTGAGCCATCCGGCTACTGCCAATTTCAGCGGACGGGAAATCGTCTCGACCAAGCAAACGAATCATTGCCAAATCGCCGACAGGATCGATACCTACGATCACTGCATCGTAGATGTTGCCATCGCTGATTCCGCAGCGCATGAAGGAGCCAGCGGGACTCGTGACATGAAAGTTGGTGAGTGCGAAACCATCGGGCGAGATCAACACGCCGCTTCCGCCACCTCCGCCACCGGGAACGAAAACGCTGACGGCCGAGGGAGTTGCCCGGGCAATCGAAGCGATGCGATCTTGTTCCGCTTGCTCGATGATCGGGTCAAGCTTTAGCGGCTGATCGGCATTCGCCGCCTTGATCAACCAGCAGAAGCAAACGATCAGTGCCCAAACATTGGCTGTTTTGATCATGCGAACGTTTCGTCGAAAAAGAGAGTTCACTTTAGTAATCTCGGACGTAGGATTCGCACGGTATCACCGACGCTTCCGTCATTCTCGCTATCCACTTTGATCGCCAATCGCCGGGCATCATCAACCTGCAACTCGAACCCAAGCGGCTTGGCAGTGGACAGCTTCTCCTGCCAGACCATCTTTCCGTCGAATTCGATCCGGACGGTGACTAGTCCAGCCTTGGTGATATTCGGGTCGCGTACGACACTGCCAGAAAAGGTTTGGTAGCCGGCTTCGACGCGGTACTCGACCGCACCACCACCGTACATGACCAAGTCATCTTCTCCGTGGCTGGTCGGCTTGAAGAAAGCAGCAGCCAACTCCTTGCTGACTTTGGTTTCGATGTAGGGTTGAAAAGAGGTCAACGCGGGCTCCATTTCCGTCAGCGATGCACTGCCAGTGCTCCACTGGATCGAGCCGATTTGATGCACCGGAATTTCATGGACCAGACCACCGGATAGTCGCATCTGCAACGGTTGGTCTCCCATGCTGGGTCCGATCGAAAGGATCCTCCAACTGGAACCGTAAACATCATCCACTCGCACTTTCGCTGTTCCGCTGGTGTCTGTGACGTTACCAAACACAAGTCCTTCCAAACGATCGATCGGGGCGTTAACGACATCGCCATCCAAGTCAAAGGCAACGAAGCCATCGCTGATGGAATTGACGATCCCTCGCTGTGGATCCAATCGATCGTTGGGACGTCGGATGACCAACGTATCGCCTGCACCCTCACGCTCGAACGCGCCAAGCCACTGTGCATCGGTGGTCGGCGCCCCCGTTCGAAAACGAATCGCTTTGACTTGACGTAACGGAACCTGAATCGGCTTTTGCCTCCGCGGCTCGATCACCAACTCGTTCCCGCGTGTCGACAAGTCCTGAGCAGCGATCCGTGATCCGCTCACAAGCGTCACACGAAATGTTGGGCCGGTGGCGTCATCCACGTCCTTCGGCACCAACTTCCGCAGTTCAACGAGAGGGATTTCGCTGCGGGTTCCAGATGTCCCGGAAATCAACAGCGAGGAATCCGTGAATCCTCCCAAGTTACCTTCGACGCTTTCGCCAGAATTCGTTTGAACGGTCACTGGCAGTACCGACAGCAATAGTGCCGCGATCGCTTTCCATGCCAACGAACTTGCAAGGGTGATCAACTCAAACTCCTGTTCCTACCATTCGATCTATCTCAAAATGCAAGATTGCACTTCCCCTATCGTAGCAGGCAGGCTCGCTTGGGCCACTACGGCGAACGTTCGGCAGTGTTATCCCTTGGTTGACAAATAGGTGTAGTTTTCGAGGGCTTTCTCATAAAACGAGACCGTTTCGCCCGCCTGTTTGTTGTCGATTTTGCCGGTCTGAACCGCTTCTTCGACAGCTTCTTGCAACTTGTCGACCAGCTCGCGGCCTTCGTACTGGACGTAACCCAACACCTGCCGAACCGTATCACCCTTGACGATCGATTGCACCTTGGCGGCCCCGTCAACCAGATCCACGTGCACTGCATGGGTGTCACCAAACAAGTTGTGCAGATCACCCAGGATCTCTTGGTAGGCCCCCACCAGGAAGACGCCCAATTGATACGGCTGATCGACTGGCGGTTCATGCAACATCAAAGTCGAACGCTGTTTGCCGCCGCAGATGAAGCTGTCGATCTTGCCATCACTGTCGCACGTGATATCGCCAAGCACGGCATGACGTTTTGGTTGTTGGTCCAACAGATGGATTGGCATGATCGGAAACATTTGCCCGATCGCCCACGAATCCGGCATCGACTGAAACAGCGAGAAGTTGACAAAGTAGATGTCTGAGAGCATGCGGTGGAGCTTCGCGACGTCCTCGTGCACTTCGTCCATTCCGGAACCCAGGTCACGAATGCGGTGACAAATCGCAAAATACAGATTCTCTGCTGCCACCCGCTGCTCCAGGGGCAAGTATCCACCACTGAACAGATTCATGCACAAGTCCAAAGCGACCTGAGCGTCATGAAAGGATTCGTACATGTTCGCGGGGGTCAGATTGTCAAATGACATCCACAAGTCGTGAACAGGCTGCTCGTACTCTTTCGGAACCTCAATCGGCGCCGACTGAACGCTACCCTGTGACGTCACGCCGAGCGTCTCGACAACCAACAGGCTGTGATGAGCGGAAATCGCTCGACCACTCTCGGAGATCAACTGCGGGTGCGGTACTTCGGCTTCGTCGCAAACCGTCTGTACATGAAACACCACGTCGTTGGCATACTCCTGCATCGTATAGTTCATGCTGCTGTCGGTGTCGGTTCGCGAACCGTCGTAGTCGACGCCCAAACCACCGCCAACATCGAGGTACTGCAGGCCAGCACCGCGGCGGTACAGGTCGACATAGATCCGCGACGCTTCCAAGATCGCAGACTTGAGGTGTCGAATGTTCCCAATTTGACTGCCAACGTGGAAATGAAGCAGTTGAAAACAGTCGCCCATACCACGATCAATCAGGCGATCAAGTTGAGCCAACATTTCCGCAACCGTCAGCCCAAACTTGCTGCGGTACCCGCCACTGGCTTGCCAGCGCCCGGATCCACGCGTCGCCAGCTTGACTCGCATGCCGATGGTTGGCCGAACGCCCAAGATCTCGGCGTGCTTCAAGATCAAGTCAAGCTCGCTGACCTTTTCTACCACCGGGATGACGGTGCGACCAAGCCGCTGTGCCAGCAGAGCCATTCGAATGAACTCATCGTCCTTGAATCCATTGCACACAATTGGCATTTCAGGGTCGGTCATCGCAACGACCGCCAACAGCTCTGGTTTACTACCGGCCTCAACGACGAATCCATACTGGCGACCGTGTTGAATGATCTGTTGGACCACATGACGCTGCTGATTGACCTTGATCGGAAACACACTCCGATAAAGGTTCGTGTAGTCGTGATCCTTGATGGCAACTGAAAAGCAGTCGTGCAACTGCCGAAGACGATCCGCCAAGATTCCATTGAAGCGAATCAAAACGGGTGGTTCGATCCCGCGCTCGCTCAATTTTTCCATCAACGACTTCACATCAATCGAACTCGCAGGGTCTCGATTGGGAGAAACCAACAGGTTGCCTTGCTCTGATATATGGAAGTAGTCTTCACTCCAACGGGCGATGTCATACAAGGCAGCAGAGTCTTCGATGGACCAGGTCCGTTCAGTCACGATGCTCATTTCGGACGATCCACGCCAAGCAACTTTGGATTGATGTTTTGCCGAATTGTATCCGAGTGCTGGAAGAACGCGGTAGCTGGCAAACCATCATCAGCAAACAGATTTCTCTGTTTCTTACTGTCCTGAGATTCTGGCGATGCCGGCCCGCGATGCTTCGTCATTCGGATCGATCTCAATCGCCCGTCGGTAGTGCACCAACGCCGCTTGCGGTTGGCCGATTCGCTCCAAGTCCATCGCCAGGAATCGATCGGCGCCAACCAGATTCGGTTTGACCAGCAGGGCGCGCTGGTAACAAGGAATGGCTTTCGCTGGCTGCTTGCTGATCGACCAAGCGCGGCCAAGATTGAAATTTGACTCAGCGGACTCCGGGAATGCGGTGATCGCCTTTTCCAGCCACTCAATGCTCTCTCGCAGGTTCCCGGAACGACCGGCAGAAACCCCCAGGTTCATGTAGCTACTGGCATTCAGAGAGGCTTCGTCGTGAACGCGGAAGTTACATCCCACCGCGACCAACAGCACCGCCCCAATCGCAATCGTGATCGGCCGGGATCGCTTCGCACGTACGCGAGTGAACAAATCGATCAAGCCAACGGCGGCAAACGGGATCGCAAGCACGGCCACAGGAAGACGATAGCGTCCCAAAATGAAGAAGCCCGCAACGGCAGCAATCATCGTTGCGGTCAACAAGTGATAGAGCCACAGTTCACGCCAATTCGCTCTCGTCACGATCAATCCCCAGATTGCCACCGGGAACAGGATGCCAAAATGCCACAGTCGAGCAACCTTCAGCGGCAATGAGTATTCGCGAAACACATACATACTCTCGACATCGGGTACCTCGTAGCGATTGACCACCATCAAGGTCTTGGCGAACAGCAACTGGACCCAACGCACAGGGTTCTGTTTGATTTCATCAAAAGAACGCGCCATCCAAAACTTGGACACCTCGCGTGCCGAAAGCGTCTTTCCCAAGGCTTGCTCGGCCAGGCGTTGAGCATCGGCTCGTTCAAACATCGGCGTCTCGTGACCAGCCACCAAAGGCTGGTAAATCCCCGTCGCCAGGGCGTTGTTTCCTATGTAAAAGTTGGGGCCCGCCTGGAAAGTCGTCGGCGACCACTCCCCGCCCAAACTTGCGTTGCGAGCCGCGACCGGAAGCAAGATCAACGCCAGCCCACCGACACAACTCGCCGCCAAGACCAATCGTTTCTGGAGCGTTTCTGGACTGAAAGCCACAGCAATCCAAAATGGGACGATCGGCACCCACAACAATGCGTTCTCGCGAGTGATCACCAGCAAGCCAAGCGTCGCACCGGTCAACACGGCAAGCCATACACGGGGACGATCCCTCAAAGTCGCACAAGCTGCCAGTAGTCCGCAAAGCAAGAAGGCAGCTAAGGACGCCTTTTGAATGATCCCATCGTAGTAAATCGCCGGAGGATAAACTGCCAACATGATCGCAGCGACGACGCCGACGCGTGGCGTGAACATTCGCCGGCCAGCGATCCCGAGCAATGCGACCGATGCCACACCCAACAGTGACTGAACAATCCGCACTGCTGTGATGCTGGAACCGAAGACTTTGAACAACAGCGCCAAGAAGTACGGATACAGCGGTGCTTGGTAAAAGGTCTGGTCGCCATACCAATTGCCCGCAGCAATGCGCTCACCCCACTCAAAGTAGCCGCGAGCGTCACCAAGCAACGTGACGACCGTGGGCACCTCGAAGGTGTTCATCACATGCATCATGCGCATTAAAAAAGCGAGCGCACAAACGCTCGCTAGCTGAGCCTTGAACGAACCAACAACAGCGAACAAGTCGCCATTGCTGGAATCTGATTCAAAGGACTCTTTGGAAGCTGCTGTTTCTGTTGACGCCATCCGATTTCTGTCGCCGTCGGAAGACGAACGACGTTGTTTTGAATGTGCCATCAGGAAAGCTGCGACGGAAACCTACTCTTGGGTTCCTTCCGCTTCGCCAGCTGCCATATCTGCTTCATAGTCGCTGTCTTGAGTCTCGATCTCTGCCTCAGTACGAGTCTCGACTGGGGTTGACGCTCCGCCACCGCAACCGATGGAAAGTGGCAACATCAAAACACTCAAAACGAACACCATTCCGAAAACACGTTTCATCACAAACACTCAAGATTCTTAGAGTACAAAACCAAAACTGGAACGCCTAATTTCTTCCGAATTGGCATCGTTTGCAAGTGGTCAAGTGTTAATTCGGTTCAAAACCTGTCACGTAACTGCCTTACCCTCCTGTTTTAACAGCGAAAGAACCTGCCCTCCCACCGCCGACGCCCCGTTTTCGCCACACTAACGCAAGCACTGGAACCGGCATGCCTTTCCCTTCCAGGGCAACTTACTCTTGAAGATTTGGTAGCACGCAAGCTAGCGAAATGACAAGAGCCATCCATTATCTATGGGAAATGGCGCAGGTATCTCGCAACCTGACGCGAGCCATCGGGTCGTCCCCGAAACCGGGCGTCTACGCCGCCCCGCTCAAAGCCAACGTTGGAATCACACATGGGTCCTTCACGTACACTCATCGGCAAACTCGTGAACGCATTTCAGTGTTGTGCCTTTTTAGGGTGGTCTCCCGCTTGGAGATTTCGCCGCTTTTGATCAAATCTATCGCTAGGTGATGGATACGTTCCGCTCCAATCCTGTTCGTGTTTTTTGCAGACCTTTGACTTCAACCGCTTTGACTCATGACCCAATCCGCCAAGCGTGTCGACGAACTACGTAGCGAAATTCGACGACTCGACCATCTGTACTACGTCGAAGCGACTCCGGAAGTCACGGATCTCGTCTACGACAAACTGCTCGATGAACTGAAACAGCTCGAGGCCGACCATCCCGAGCTTCAGTCTGCCGACTCTCCGACCCAACGGATTGGCGACGCACCCGTTTCGCACTTGGAGCAAGTCGCTCACAAAGTGCCGATGCTGTCGATCGACAACACCTACAGCCGCGAAGAACTGGCTGCCTACTTTGAACGCACCGAAAAGCTGCTGGAAGATGAGCAGATCGAATGGGTGATGGAATACAAGATCGATGGGGTCGCCGGATCGATTCGTTACGAATCTGGATCGATGACGCTGGCGTTGACTCGGGGAAACGGTACCGTCGGGGACGATATCACGCACAACATCCGCACGGTTCGTGATCTGCCGCTGCACACGGCAGGCGACAATCCGCCAGAGGTCCTGGAGGTGCGTGGTGAGGTCTACATGACCAACGCGGACTTGGCAGACTTGAACATGCGTCAAACGGAAGCCGGGGCCGAGCCCTATAAGAACACTCGAAATGTGACTGCTGGCACAATCAGGTTGCTCGATCCTTCGATTGCCGCTCAGCGGAACTTGCGATTTTTCTGCCACGGGGTCGGAGAGACGGTCGGCTTGAAAGCGACCACTCACATGGAATTTCTTGACGAAGTCGGAAAACTTGGCATTCCCCCGACGCCGGAAGTGCAACTCCTCAAGGACTCAACGGCGGCGCTGACTGCCGTCGCTGCCTTGGAGGAAGGAATGCCTGACTTACCGTTCGAGGTCGACGGAATTGTTTTCAAAGTCAATCGCTTTGACCAACGTGAACGCCTGGGGATGCGAAGCAAAAGCCCGCGATGGTTGATCGCCTACAAGTTCGAGCGTTACGAAGCGATCACGACGTTGGAGTCGATCAGCGTCCAAGTCGGCAAAACGGGCACCATCACTCCGGTCGCCCACTTGGTCCCGGTCGACATTGCCGACACGACGGTCTCACGCGCCTCGCTACACAACGCGGACGAGATCGAGCGTCTGGACGTCCGCGAGGGTGACGTGGTCGTTGTCGAGAAAGCGGGCAAGATCATTCCCAAGGTAGTGCGTGTCGAGAAGCATGAGCGCAAGGGCGATCTTCCGAAATGGAATTTCCCAACCCGATGCCCGGAGTGCAACTCGGAATTGGCGCGAGATGAGGGCGGCGTCTACATCCGCTGCTCCAATCCAACTTGCCCGGCCCAACTGCGACAGCGTTTGATCTACTTTGGCAGTCGTCCCGGAATGGACATCGACGGTTTGGGCGATGAGGTCGTCGACGTGCTGCTGGGCCGGGATCTTGTCTCCAGCTACGCGGACCTGTATCGCTTGAACGCTGACGACGTCGCCGATCTGGTCTGGCTGAAACAACGCAAGGGCAAAGACGGGCAAATGATCGACGTGCTCGTGGGACGCCGCAACGCGGACAGCCTGATTGCGGGTATCGAGGCCAGTCGATCTCGCGGCCTCGCACGCGTGCTGTCCTCGATTTCGATTCGACACGTCGGTCCACGCGTTGCTCAGCTGATCACCGGTGACTACTCGACAATTGAAAAACTATCCGCCGCTTCGGTCGAAGATTTGGCATCCATTCACGAGATCGGCGATGCCATCGCGGCCAGCGTTCATGACTTCTGCCAAAGCGATTTCGGCAAGCAAACCTTCGATGAACTTGCGGAGGTCGGTGTCGACCTGACGGAACCCGAACGCGAAAAAGTAGAGGGTGACAATCCGCTGGACGGCAAAACGATCGTCGTTACCGGCACACTTTCTCACTACAAACGCGACGAGATCAAAGCGTTGATCACGAAACTGGGCGGTCGTGCCGCCGGCAGCGTCAGCAAGAAAACCGACTTTTTGGTGGCCGGAGAGAAAGCTGGCAGTAAGCTGACCAAGGCGCAAGAACTGGGCGTGCAAGTCCTGACCGAAGGCGAATTCAAATCGTTGGTCGACGAGTATTCCTGATCACGATCGCGTACCTTTGACGCAGCGTCTCAAAACCGCCCCTCTTAGCGATCGAATGAGAGTACAATGGGCTCGCGCTTCGCCGAATTCCGAGCAGCCTTTGCACCATGCTCGATCGCAAATCTCACCTCAACACCTCTGAACCACCCGCCGCCATGACTCAACGTTTCACTCGATTCGCTTTCTCGTTTGCCCTCATCTTTGCCGTGTTGTTTTGCAATGCCGGGGTTGCTCAGAAACCGGCAGGAAATAAGCCAACCAAAAAAGCGCCTGCCAAGCCCAAACGTAAACGCCAAACCGAAGTTGGACCCGCAATCGGCGGCAACACGGCCACGCCCATTGATCGGATCACCGCGGCAAAGGGCTTCCAAGTCGAACTGCTGTACTCGGTCCCCGGAAAGGACCAAGGATCATGGGTGAACCTATGCAACGATGACAAAGGGCGAATTCTGGTCAGCGATCAGTTCGGCGGTTTGTACCGAATCACGCCGCCGGCAGAAGGCCAGCCTTTGGATCCTGCCAAGGTTGAAAAGGTGCCTGCAGAGATTCGTGCGGTCAACGGAATGCTGTGGGCCTTCGATGCCTTGTATGTTGCCGTCAACGACTACGAGCAGAAGATGACTTCGGGGCTGTATCGGATCACCGACAGCAACGGCGACGATCAATTGGACAAAGTGGAGTTGCTCCGCGCGGTGCAATCCAAGAGTGACCATGGCTTCCACGCTTTGATGCTGACGCCCGATGGCGAATCGCTCTATGTCATCACGGGTAACAACACGATCCCGCCAGAACTGGCGACGACATCACCGGTGGCCAAAGTCTGGGGCGAAGACCACTTGTTGCCCAGCATGCCAGATGGTCGTGGCCACAATCGCGGCGTCCTAGCGCCCGGTGGAATCGTTTACCGAGTCTCACCCGACGGAAAGTCATTCGAGGCTTACGCCTCGGGTTTTCGCAACGTGTTCGATGGAGCAGTGAACCGAGACGGCGAACTGTTCACTTACGATGCCGACATGGAGTATGACTTCAACACACCTTGGTACCGCCCCACGCGTATCTGTCACGTGACTAGTGGCGCTGAGTACGGTTGGCGAAACGGCGCCGGCAAGCGGATGCCGTTCTACGCAGACAACCTGCCACCCGTATTGGACATCGGTCCGGGTTCGCCGACGGGCGTCACGTTTGGATACGGGGCCAAGTATCCCGCCAAATACCAGAACGCACTTTTCTCGCTGGACTGGAGTTGGGGAAAGCTCTACGCCGTTCATCTCGAACCCAATGGATCAACCTATACGGCGACCAAGGAAGAGTTCGTCACCGGCGCACCGCTGCCGATCACCGACGCCATCATCCGCCCCGAGGATGGCGCCATGTACTTCACCATCGGAGGTCGACGTGTCCAATCGGGACTGTACCGGGTTACCTATGTTGGTGACGAATCAACGGAACTGGTCAAGCATCAGCCAAAGCCCAGCAAAGCACGCGACACACGCCATCAGTTGGAAGCCTTTCACGGCAAGCAAGATCCGGCAGCGGTTGATGCCGCTTGGCCCCATTTGTCCAGCACCGACCGGTTCATTCGCTTCGCCGCACGAACCGCGCTCGAGCATCAGCCGATGGAGACATGGGCTGCCAAAGCTCTCGCTGAATCCGATTCCGCCAAGCAAGTCACTGCCCTGTTGGCATTGGCACGAGTTGGCGGCGTCTGCCCGCAACATCGCACCGACGAATCGCCCTCGGTCGATACCGCACTGCGAGACAAACTGCTGACCGCGGCCACATCAATCGATTCGAGCACGTTGTCCTATGACCAACAATTGACCCTGCAACGCGCGATTCAAATCGCATTGAACCGTCTGGGTCGGCCAGATGACGCCATGATCGCAAAGCTGACCGCTGCATTGGATCCGCTGTTTCCTGCCAAGACGCCGGAGCTGAACTGGCTTCTCTGTGAGACATTGGCTTGGTTGCAGTCGCCAACGGTGGCAAGCAAGGCGATGACTCTGATCCAGAACGCGCCCAACCAAGAAGAGCAAATGCAGTACGCGCGTTCGATCCGAATGCTGACTGCCGGCTGGACGCCCGAATCGCACACCGCCTATTTCGAGTGGTTTTTGAAAGCCGCGAACTACAAAGGTGGAGCGAGCTTCGATAAGTTCATCGAATTCATTCGCAACGATGCGGTCGCCTCCCTGACGGAGGCAGAAAAATCCTCGATGGCCGAATTGCTGGCCCGAAAACCGGTCAAGAAATCGGCGCTCGAGAACCTGGGCGAAGTCTTCATCGGGCGCACACCAACCGAATGGAAGCTTGACGAACTCTCGGCTGCCGCCAAGACAGACTTGAAGCATCGCAACTTTGCCAACGGGCGAAAAATGTTTGCGGCCTCGGGCTGTTACGCTTGCCACCGATTCGGTGATCAAGGCGGCATGACCGGACCGGACCTGACTTCCGCCGGGCGTCGTTACTCGTCCCATGATTTGTTAGACCAAGTCATCAACCCCAGCAAAGTGATCAACGAGCAGTTTTCGTCAATCAAGGTTTTGACGGATGAAGGCATGGTGCACACCGGCGTTGTCGTGAACCTTAGTGGTGACACGATGACCATCAACACCGACCTGACCGATCCGAACAAGCGTGTTAGCGTCGATCGAAAAGGAATCGAGCACATGGAAGTGTCAAAGGTTTCTGCGATGCCAACCGGATTGTTCAACCCCATGACCAAGGAGGAAATCATGGACTTGATCGCCTACCTGATCAGCGGCGGAAATGCCGAGCACGAGTTTTTTCAGTAGAACGACCAAGCTAGAACCATTGCCCCCAGCCAGCGGAGAGACTCATGAGTGAGACGTTGCCTCGAACCATCACCTCCGCCATGCAGTTCAAGAACGGCTGCGCAAACGGCATGAGCCATCGCTGGGTAGGCGGGCAGTATTGTTCAATCATGACCAAAGCCGGCATCGTCGGCTGTGGCATCTACGACCTCGAGACGGCTTCGGAGTTTGGTCAGGCGATCGCCATCGCCAAGGGTACGCCAGAGAAGCCATTGGTCGAACCAGCCGATCTGCTGGATGCCAAAATCGTTGGCGTGACCGCTCAGGCGCAGAGTCTTGGGATCCGTGTTGGCATGAGCGGTAACGAGGCCGTCGAACAAATGCTTGCTCAAGATTCCAGTGCACAGTGACCTATTGAGCAGACCGTCTCATCCTCGTGGACCCAGCCTGTACAATCCAAGGCTGAACTTCTTCGATCTTCTCTCCGGCACCCAATTGACCATGAATCGATTCCTCCTACTCGCAGCGTTCGCCTTGGTTTGGGTCGCTTCCCAGGGACATGCCGCAGAAACGCCGCCCAACATTGTCTTGGTGTATACCGATGATCAGGGTGTCGGTGATGTCAGTGCTTTGAATCCGAACGCAAAATTCAAGACGCCGAATCTTGATCGCATGGTTCGCGAAGGCATGACCTTTACTGACGGCCATTGCTCCGACACCGTTTGCACACCATCGCGATACGGCCTGCTGACGGGAAGATACAGTTGGCGAACGCGACTGAAGCATGGCGTGATGGGCGCAGACGAAGATGGCCTGATTGAAAACGGTCGCGTAACATTGGCAAGCATGCTTCAAGAGAGCGGTTACGCCACGGGCATGTTTGGCAAGTGGCACCTGGGCATGCAATTCGATGGCGAGAAAGGCAACCGAGACTGGTCCAAGCCGTTTCGCGACGGTCCCATCGATCACGGGTTCCAAGAATTTTTTGGTATCCCTGCGTCGATGAACTACGGAGTGCTCAGCTGGCTGGAAGGCGACCGCTTGCTAAAACCTGCGACGCTGTGGACAGCCAAGAAGCCGGGACTTGTGAAGTACGACAGAGCTTCCTATCGAATCACACCGCCATACGGTACCGAGCCAAAGAAAAGTCCCCTGGGAGCAGCTCTCGAGGTCGCCGAGGACTTTGACGATGTGCTAGCGCTCAAGAAGTTCACCGAGCGCGCAATCCAGTTCATTGAGAAGCATCAGACACAACCTTTTTTCGCCTACGTGCCACTGACGTCTCCCCATAAACCCGTCATCCCCGCACCGGAATTCGTTGGCAAGAGTGAGTGTGGCGCCTACGGTGATTTCATGGTCGAAACCGATTTTCGTCTGGGGCAGATTTTGCAAACACTGGATCGACTGAAGCTCGCCAAGAACACAATCGTCATCTTCACGTCCGACAACGGCGCAGAGAGCACTTACAAGAAACGCGTCGGTGTGTTTGGTCACGATTCATCAGGCGTGCTGCGAGGTGGCAAACGAGACTTGTATGAAGGTGGACATCGTGTTCCGTTTCTCGTGCGCTGGCCGCATGGAATCGAAGCCGGTTCGACCAGCAATCAGCCGGTCTGCCAGACCGACCTCCTGGCCACCTTCGCTGAAATGCTGGATGTCGAGTTGCCTGCCGACGCCGGCGAAGACAGCGAGAGTTTCTTGCCCGCCTTCAAGGGAAAGCAGTTCGACCATGGGCCACTTGTGCACCACGGCTACGCCGGTCACTTTGCGATTCGCGAAGGGCGGTGGAAGTTGTTGTTGGCAAAGTCAGGGGCCGAGCTTTACGACTTGGAGCGAGACCTCGAAGAGTCCACCAACGTGATCGACGCCCATCAGGAGATCGCCAAAAGCCTGCGAACCAAGCTGGCTAAAATCGTTGCCGACGGGCGTAGCACAGCCGGCGAAAGCCAAACGAACGCTGGCGAAACGGACTATCGAAAGTGGTGCCGCTGCTGCAGACCCGGCAAAAAGAAATGACCTGTGTTCGCCGCAGGTAGCTACACTATTCGATGAGGATTATCTTGGATCCTCATTGACGCATCCCACCTTCAAGCCCTTCCTCTCCACCGTTTGATCCATGCTCAAGCCATTCCTGCTCCTTTCGGTCACCTTGTTGCTTTCTATGCCGCTGATCGCGGTCGAGCCTTGGAATCAGTTTCGTGGGCCAGCCGGAAATGGACTCGTTGGTGACGGAATTGCCAAACACGTGATTCCAACCAAGTTCAGCGAAACCGAGAACGTTGCTTGGAGAACGGAATTGCCCGGTCGCGCCTGGTCGTCACCCGTCTTTGCAGACGATGTGATCTGGGTCACCACGGCAATCGAAAACATCCCAACCGAAGAAGAACGCATCGCGCTGCTAGAGGAAGGCGGCATCGAGAAAAAGAAGTTCAAGCAATTGGCCATCGCGAAGTCGATTGATTTAAAACTGATTTCGGTCGACATCAACACAGGAAAGCTGCTTCGCACGATCGACCTGGTCAAGATTGACAAGCCTGACGCGATTCACTCTCTGAACAGTTATGCTTCGCCGACGCCAATGATCGACGGCGACAACATCTATTGTCACTTTGGTACCTACGGCACGTTTTGCGTACAGCGCAGTTCAGGCGACGTGCTATGGCAGCGAAAACTGCCCCTCGTTCACTCGGTCGGTCCCGGAAGTTCGCCGTTTGTGTGGAAAGACTTGCTTGTGTTGATTCAGGATGGAGTGGAACGCCAGTACGTGACTGCCCTGAAGAAAACGAGCGGCGAGACGGTTTGGGAACGCGACCGACCTGAGATGGAAGCGCCGACAGGCGATATGAAAAAGGCCTACTGCACACCGATCGCGATCACTGACGAACAGGGCCGCGAACAAATGATTTGCATGGGATCGCAGTGGATCGTTTCGTACGAGCCAGAATCCGGCGAGGAAATCTGGCGCTGTTATCACGGCAAAGGTTTCTCGGTGGTACCGCGGCCGGTTCACGACAATGGAGTGGTTTACTTCTCGACCGGTTTTGGCAAACCACAATTGTGGGCCGTTCGCGTCGACGGCTCAGGTGACGTCACCGAGACCCACGTCGAATGGACCGTGATTGCTGGAATCCCAGCCAAACCATCACCACTTTTGCACGACGGCCTGATTTACGTGATGGCCGACAACGGTGTTGCCAGTTGCTTCACGATTGCGGACGGCGAACTGGTTTGGAAGAAGCGAATCGGCGGCGACTACTCTGCTTCACCGATCTTGGCAGGTGGACACCTGTACTTCGGTTCGCACGATGGCAAAGTCACCGTCCTAAAACCAGGCGAGAGCGCCGAAGTGGTTGCTGAAAACCAACTCGATGGCAAGATCATGGCTTCGCCAGCTGTCATTGGAGACGCTTTGATCCTGCGAACCGACAAAGCGATCTATCGCATCGAAGAGTAGGCGGTGAGAACGTTGACGATTTGACAGAATCGGCAATCGCGAGGGCCTGCTCCCGACCCTCGTCGCTCTTCTTTCCCACCAATTGAATTCGCGACTCAATCAGTCAGCGTCTTCCCCTACTACTTCAACCACCGTTTCCGGATGGAAAGTGTGGATCGACTTCTTTGCGGGAGTCTCACCAGAGGACCATCGCATCAGCGACGCAGAGCGAAAGTCTTCTTTCAGATAGAGATGCCCATCGTGCATGAAAACGTCGCCCGGAGCGAGCGAGTAGAACTTGACTTGATCGACTCTACTGTCGGTCCGATCACTTGCGTCTTGAGTGAGCGTTTGAGCAGTAAGTTCTTGCAATACCAAAGAGCTGGACTTGAACGCAATCGATTCAGTTGGTTCACCATCGACCAGAATGGTTGCCGTCTTGGCACCTTCCTTTCGATAGGTACGGCCCACTTTGGTGAAGACGTCGCCGACCGACAGCTCGCCGAACAGACGTGGTTTCATGTTCATCTTGCGCCAAGGAAACTCACGAAGATCGGCAACAAACCGTCGAGCGAAATGGCGCGAGCCATCCGGTTAAAGCCTACGCAGTGTAAAAACTGAGATGCCATGCAGCTTGTCCAAAAAATGAAGTCGCCAGCAGGGATGAGAGCACACAGAGCCCTGCCGACAACAGAATCACCCGAGGGCAATTCATAGACGTCTTCAACCTGAATCCTATGCCATTTTTCTCGGACTCGCAGACTCTAAAATCGCCAAAGGATGAATCTTCACGATTCGTTCACTAGTGTACGTGTTGACCAAAATCAACACGTTGCAATGAGGCAGCGAACGTCGCATTCACGCGGCTCACACGAGCCGTCTTAACGAACACAATCGTCAAGACCTTAAGCATGACGCTTCTTGCGAGGGAAACAGAGGTGCGTGAGCCGACGCGTTAAGGTGTTGACTCACGAAGAAGCACCCGCGGGTTTACCCTAGCTTCTCTGTTAGGACGTCAGCTCTCGCAGTGACGTTGGAATCCGCCGCCCTATCGATCTAGAGTGAAGCGGTCTTGTCCAAACTCGCTCTGGCTTCTTGCTGCGCTTTCTGCACGCGTATCGTTAGTTGGCGAACACGCCCAAGCAGGTCTTTTGCGTCAACATCACGCATCAAACGCTGTGCTTTGACGAGCGTTCGAACGTCCGGCGGATTGCGTTCCAAAGCGACCGCGTAGCCTTCCGCCAGCGCCAACGCCAAACGTCCCTCGTGATAGCCAGCGACAGATCGGATCTGCTTGCAATCGCTATCGGCGATGACATACAGCGGCCGCGCCGTACCACCTTCTGACTCATAGGGCGGTTGTTTGGTCAGCTGACTCAAAGCAGGGGCCTCGCGGAGAGGCATGGGCAAGATAAAGAACTTGTTCATCAGCTGAGTCGTCGTCGCATTGGTTGACGGCCTCGACCAAGCATGCCCCTCATGCAAGACAAACAAAATCGGGCTGCCTGATCGCTGAGCGCGTTCAATGATTTGCTTGGCACTCGCTAGTCGGGGTCCAGCCCGACTGACTGCCTGCCCCAAGATGTTTTGGAAGATGTAGGTGTAGGCTTCTTCAATCCGTGGCATTGGCGTGCTGGCCAAGTACATGTGAACTTGACGATCTTGGCCATTCTCTGGGCTCATGCTGGCCGTTTGATGAGCCGATGAAACGAACCCAGCGCGTGAGGCGAACGGCTTCTCCTGCGCTTGCTGATGCAGATCGATTGCCCATCTCGCTTCTTTCAGTAAAACCTTTGCGGAAACGGGCCCGGTCACAGAATGAATCAGGTGCCCCGAGGCTGTCAGGAAATGAGTCGCGACGTTGCCGCCGTTTTTGTTGACTTGATTGCCGACTTTGATGACGCGAAAGTCACCGACTTGTTGATGTGCGGATACAAAATGCTTGGCGACCAATTCGCCAACTTCAGGGTCTGACAGAGCGCCCGCTCTGTATTTGGAGGCGTTGTTTCACGTAAAGCCAGGGATCTCAAAGTTTCCGGAAACGTGTATCAGAAAGACTAACTTGTCATCCTGCTTCGCTTCTCTATATGCATCCTTGGGGGACGCCAACCAATGCACCTCCGTCCCCAATGTGCCGGGTTTCCGTGCGGTCACAACCGTTGGAGCAGCAGGATTCAGCGGCAGGCTCATCATCGCTGCCTCACTCATCTCCGCTGGCGTTGACTCCACCGATGTCGCGAACGACTCGACTCCACAACCACCCGCAGTGCATTGAGACTGCTGATTCGGCAGTTCCGTCGTGGCCAACACCGAGGAAGGACTCTCTGGTATCGAATCTCCGCATGCAAAGATTTTCGGTTCACTGGCCTCGGTAGGTTCACTGGCCTCGGTAGGTTGGCTGACGTCAGTCGGCTCGATTGCTTTCGCACTCGTGGGTTCACCCCAAACGAGCCTCGTCAATTTTTCCGCAGAGATCAACATCGAAGCCTCCAACTGCTGTGCAGTCGGGACTTCGTCCAGGATCTCAACCGATTCATCCTCCAGGCTCACCTTCAACTCCGGCAAGGAATTGATCATCGCTTCTGGTTCCGTTGGCTCGGATTCAACATCGACGTGGTCGTAGGAATCGGCGGCGATCTGCGAGACCAGCCTCGTCTCGGCTTGTGTTCCGAACCAGCCGCTGGACTGCCCCATCAGCAGCCCGATCGACAGGCAGAGTCCCCCAACGAACAAGTCACGCGAGATTCTTGATCGGAAGCGAGACTCCGCTTCATGGACGGGAAGTGAAACGACAGGTGGAGCAACCACCGGTGGTGCGGCAACGTTTGATGAATGCGTTGCCGAAGAATCTGGTGTGTGTGACTCGTGCATCGTGTGCGCCCAAAAGAGAAGAGAAGTGGAGGCCGAGCAACCTGAAGCTACCAGATTCGGCCGATTGCACAAAGCTTTTTCTCCTCTGCCGCAGGGCCAACGAAGCCGAACACCAGCCTCGAAAAGTTGCGTTATCTTCGCAAACCCCGTGGCTAGCGTCATCGGCTGACTCGATCGTTACGAGATTCCCTCCGTCGACACGTTTGAAAAGTGGAAATAGCTAGCCCGAGCAGGGTCCGGACGTTAATCTATTCAGACAGCTGTTCTGGGCAGAATGTTGCTGTTTCCGCACTCGATTGCGATTGTCAACGAAGGGATTTCGTCCATGCAGGTCACACGAAATAGCAATCTCCAGATTCCGAACTCGCTTCGCGACAAGCTGCTGGCTTTCCGTCGCCGCGTTTGGTGCGTGAAGATGTTCGAGGCGTTCGCGCTGGCAATCATCGGAGTCCTGATTGGCTTCTTGATGGTCTTTGTGCTGGACCGTTTCGTTGATACGCCTCGGATCATTCGAGGAATGATCTTCGCGGGAGCCGTTGTTGGTTGCGCAATGATTCCGGTGGCTCTAGAGCGATGGGTGCTTCGCCGACGAAGAATGGATCAGCTAGCCCGACTGCTCTCGCAGACTCGTCCAAACGCGGGCGATCAATTGCTGGGCGTGATCGAGTTATCGGAGGATTCCTCGGAACAGCAACGCTCACCCGAACTGGTGCAGGCTGCCATCGAACAAGTCGCCGAGGATGTTGCCTCGCAAGATCTCTCCAACGCGATTCCGAATCCTCAACATAAGCAGCGTGGTATCGCCGCTGGATTTCTGGCATCCGCCGCTGTCCTGTTGTTGCTGGTCACAGCCACCGCCACCAAGAACGCCTGGGCACGATTTCTGGCGCCTTGGCAAGACACGCCCCGCTACACGTACGCGGCGATCGAACCACTCCCGGAAACGCTGGTCGTGCCACATGGCGAACCGTTCCAGGTTTCCATCGCCTTGCAGGAAACCACCGAGTGGCATCCGTCCACCGCGGAAGTCGCACTGCCAGGCCACGTGGCCAACGAGGCGCCGATCAATTCCTCCAATCAGTATCAATTCGAGTTGCCGGGACAAATCGCTTCGGCCACCCTTGGCGTCCGCGTCGGCGACTACCAAGGGACGACCCAGATTGAGCCAATGTTACGTCCGGAGCTGAAGTCTTTGAGCGCCGCGATCGCATTGCCAAAGTACTTGGGCCGCGACGAGAAACTGCAACGCGACATTCGTGGCGCGAAGATGTCGGTGGTGCGAGGGAGTGAGACCACCTTGGTTGCGACCGCTTCGCGGGACCTGGCCAGTGCGACCATCAACGGAGAACCTCAAGTCCCCACCGCCGATCATTTTTCTACACAGCCAATTTCGATCGACGACCAAGCCAAACTCGAACTGGAGTGGCAAGATCATTTTGGACTCGGTGGCCAGCAGCCTTTCGAGTTGACGATTGAAGCAGTTGACGATGAAACGCCGTCTTTGGTCTGCGAGAACTTGCCGCGCCGCAAAGTTCTGCTCGATAGTGAAGTACTGACATTTCAGGTCCGCGCCCGCGACGACTTTGGTGTCAAGAAAGTTGGCATTGAGTGGCAAGGCCTGGATGAGACCGTTGCCGATCTCGCCGCCGGTGAGAAGATCATCGGCGCTGGCCGCTTCGATGCGGAACTGCTGGAACTTGCCGCAACGTTCTGCGCTGCCGATGCCAAGATCAAACCTCAGCCAATCGCCGTCCGGGTCTTCGTCGAGGACTATTTGCCTGGCCGCGAACGAGTCTACTCAACCACTTGCGTTTTCAACGTCCTGAATGCCGAGCAGCATTCGATCTGGATCTCCAATCAGCTGACTCGCTGGCATCGAAGCTCACTGGACGTTCGTGATCGGGAACTTCAACTCTATGACACGAACCAACAACTACGTGACCTACCAGAAGAGGAGATGAACCTGCCTGAGAATCTGGACCTGTTGTCGCAACAGGCGAGTCGCGAGCGCGCCAATGGACGTCGCTTGTCGAACCTGGTTCGCACTGGCGAAGGCCTCTTGAAAGAGGCGATGCGGAATCCGGAAGTCGGCGTCGGCCATTTGGACAAGTGGGCCGAGATGATGAAGGTTTTGAAGGACATTTCCGAGAACCGAATGCCGACCGTTGCCGATCTGCTGAAGAAAGCTTCCCAGGGAACGCCTGCTGCTCCGAACAAATCCGACAAGAAAGGCCCCAAGGCGGGACAGAACCGACTGACGCAATCAGCTGCTGGCGATCCGAAGAAGACGGCCGAGGACGACACCAAGACCAACGCTGTGCCGACGATCAACGATATTGAATCGACCCAGCATGAGTTCAAGCCCGACGGAAAGCCCAAAGACCCGAGTGAGAGCAAACCCAAGCAAGCACGCCTGACGCTGCCGAGCACAAAACTGGCTGGCAACGGAAAAGCCGACGGCGAGAAAAAGCCTCAGCCCGAGAGCGAAGCCGAAGAAGCCGTCAAAGAACAAAAGGACCTGCTCGCTGAGTTCGACAAGGTGGTTGACGAACTGAACGAAGTACTCGCCAACTTGGAGGGCAGTACATTGGTCAAACGTTTGAAAGCCTCGAGTCGCAAGCAGCAACAAGTCGCCGCCAAATTGGGTCAGATGGTGCCAAACTCTTTCGGAGCGACGCAACGCGAGAAGGAAAGCGACGGAAAAACATTCGGCGAGTTGGCTGAGTTGGAGGCCCAGAACAGCCAAGAGGCTTCCAACATCATGGATGACATGTCGGCCTACTTCCAACGCAGTCGCTACGAACTGTTCGGACGCGTACTTGAGGACATGAAAGAACAGGACGTTACCGCTGGCCTTCGCCAACTCGGCGATGAGCTTCAAAAAGAGAATGGACTGTCGATTTCACAGGCAGAGTACTGGAGTGATACTT
Organism: Rubripirellula sp.; assembly: GCA_045110715.1. Taxonomy (GTDB): domain Bacteria; phylum Planctomycetota; class Planctomycetia; order Pirellulales; family Pirellulaceae; genus Rubripirellula. The sequence goes on along the minus strand of JBGCGI010000364.1, from coordinate 4,394 downwards.
TCGATCGCTGGGCCGAAGACCTAGTGGAAGTCACCAAGTGTGGAGCCTGCCCAGGATCCAAAGCCAAGGGCAGTCTGCCGCCATCGATCGTGCTGGAAGTATTGCAACTCCTCGAAGGCGAAGTGAAACTCCGCGAACAAACACGAGTAGCAGAGCAGGCACGGCCCGCCGTCACTGACACCGAGCACATGCAGTCGTCCAACCAGCTGTCAGAGACTCAACATGGTTTCCAGGAACGGATGGCAAAGGTTGTCGATCGGATCATGGACCTGCCCGACGGTGAAGCTGATTTTGCAAAAGAACTTGGCATGCTGAATGAAGTCGCCGGCGTCATGCAAGAGACCGTCGAAATCTTGGCCAAACCCGAAACCGGACCGCCAGCGATTGCCGCGGAAACGGAAATCATCGAACTGCTTTTGAAGTCCAAACGCTTCAATCCCAACGCCGGTGGCGGCGGCGGTTCCGATCCAGGTGGCGGGGGCGGCGGTAAAACAGAGACGCCCGCTTTGGCCTTGGTCGGTGCAGGCATGAACGACAAGGAAGTTCGCGAAGAGATGTCCGCGACGCAGGCAACCGGCACAACGGGCCCTGGCTTGCCGGAAGAGTTTCGCAGCGGGCTAGATCAATACTTCAATCGCTTAGAAACTTGGAAGACGACGGAGAATTAGCAGATTGCGGAACGATCTTCGGAAGTCACGAATTATCAGACTCCGAGATCCAACTTACCCCCGCGCGCTCGGCTCGTTTTCCGAGCAGTTGAAACAATTGTTCTACAACTGGCCTCCCTGAGGACTCTTATGCCTTCGTTTGCCCGACCTCGCTTCTGTGCGTTGCTTCTGATCGCTTTGCTTGGTGCACCACTTGGCATCGCTCAAGAGGCCACGACGCCAGCACCCGCGAAGAAAGCCGCTCGCAAGTCACCTGCACTGGAGCCGATCAAAGACGTTGCCGGTTTGCCAAGAGTGCTGTTGATTGGCGATTCCATCTCGATGGGCTACACCTTGCCCACGCGAGTGATGTTGAAAGGCAAAGCCAATGTGCATCGGATTCCTGCCAACGGTGGTCCAACGACTCGAGGCCTCGGATCGATCGACAAGTGGCTGGGGAATGGCAACTGGGATGTCATTCACTTCAACTGGGGAATCCACGATTTGCGTCACATGCCTTCCGGCCAGCGACAGGTCGAACCAGGTCCCTACGTCAAGAACTTGAACACTCTGATTGCCAAACTGAAGGACACCGGCGCGACATTGATTTGGGCATCAACAACCCCGATCCCGAAAGGAAAGCTGAAACCCGTTCGGACTTTCGGCGACGAGACCGAGTACAACAAGCTGGCCGCTGGCGTGATGAAGGAACACGGAATTCAGATCAACGATTTGCACGGTCATATGATGCCTCGGTTCGACGAACTGCACCGGCCAAGCGACTTGCATTATGAGCCTGAAGGCTCGCAGTTCTTGGCCGTCAAAGTCGCTGAAACGATCGCGACGGTCCTGGAGACGAAAGCTGCCACACCATGAGCCAGCTTTGTTTCGTTGGTGGAACCGCGATCCTGCCTGATCGCATGCTGGACGATGCGGTTGTTGTTTGCCGCGATGGTCGCATCAGCTATATCGGCACCGCCAAGAGTCGCATCCCCAAAGCAGCCACGAAGGTCAATCTGCGAGGCGGCTTGCTCTGCCCCGGTTTCGTCGACATCCACATTCACGGTGGCGGCGGCGCCGATGTGATGGACGGCACTGCGAAGGCTGTTCGCACGGTCTGTCAGTCGCATTTGGTTCACGGAACAACGACCATCTTCCCGACGACCAGCACGGGATCGGTTGATCAGATCCACGCCATGCTGAATGCCTGCGTTGAAGTTCGCGATCGATGGGAAATTGGCGATGGTGCCAGGATTGGTGGCGTTCACCTGTATGGGCCCTACTTCGCAAGAGACAAGGTCGGTTGCCACAACGAGTCGCAGTGTCGCGTTCCAACGGCCAAAGAGTTCAAGGCCTACTTTGACAGCGGAATCGTGAAGGTGGCCACCTGTGCAGCCGAACTACCGGGCGCCGATAAGTTCTATCGTTATGCGGCCAAGCAGGGTTGCTTTGTCACCTGCGGACATTCCAACGCAAGTTGGACGGAAATGGAAAACGCGTTCCAAGCGGGGATGCGCCACGTGGATCATTTCTGGTGTGCAATGAGCAACGTGTCGTCGGTCCGCAATCGATTGGGAGTCCCGATGCAAGGCAGCATGCTAGAGTACGTCTTGTCGAATCCAGAAATGAGCACGGAAGTGATTGCCGATGGCATGCATCTATCGCCCGAACTGTTGCACTTCGCCTGGAAGATGAAAACCGCTGACCGCCTTTGCCTTGTGACCGACTGCAACCGCGCGCTGGACATGCCACCGGGGCGTTACCGCTTCGGCCCCAAAAGTGATGGGTCATGGTTCAAGAGTGACGGCAAGGTGGGCTGGGCAGGGAACGGCTCGCTCGCCAGCGCGGTCACAGGCATGGATCACATGGTCCGCACAATGCATCAGCGAGGCGGAGTACCGCTCGTCGAAGCGGTCCGCATGGGCAGCCTGACGCCCGCGACTCGAGTCGGCATCGAATCCAAAGTCGGCAGCTTGTCCAAAGGTAAACGTGCCGACATTTTGATCCTCAGCAAGGCATTGAAGGTCAAACAGGCCTACATCGGCGGCGAGCGAGCGAAGTAGCCACTGCGACTCAAAAGCGATGCTTGTCTAAGTTACGGGATTGCCGTGAAGTTGCTGCGACGCCTCACGCCCGCATTCGACTGTCCGGATGATTTCCTCGCTGCTGAATCCGCGTGCCAAAAGCTCCATCTTGAGTTCCGTGTCGTTGCGATTGCACATAACTTTGGCAACAGCTTCAGAAACTGCCTTGATGATCATCCAGGAAAACGCACACACGATCGCAGCAATCGGAATGCCGAACGGGGAGAGGAAGAGTTGCCAGGGAAATTCGGCGAGCAGCATCGGAGATTACCTTCAAAATGTTGGGTTGTTACTGAAGCATCGAGCCAGTCGACGTCACGACAGCATATTGTTTGGTATTCGCCGCTGCAGCGGTGACCTTGGCAAGCAAGGAAAGAAATTTCGCGACTTTGCTTCACTTTCGCGCACCTTCGGCTTCCAGCAGCAACCCATTGGCCGGCGACCCCACATTTGAACAGGACCTCCCGAAGGAGGATCCGTCAATCGATCCGCAAGATCGAATAGAAACGCGTCGTGTCGCATCGTGGATGCCCCATGTCTTTTTGTGCGGAACTCTTCTCCAAGGCACAAGCAAAACAATCAAGGGGCGCAATCGGAGAGCGATTCTGCTCACTTCATGCTGAACCATCCCGAACTAGCAGCGACCACCTTCACAACAGGTCTCGCAAATCGTATGGCAGCGATCGCATTGAAGCTTGCCGCGAATCTCGATCAGCGTACGACCATGGCAAACTGGGCAGACGCCAAAACCGGAGGCGCCTTTGCCTGCGTTCTCGCGATCGGACGGTTTGCCCTCGCCAGGATTGGATTGGTCGGAAGATGGATTCATTCGGTAGGCTCCGTTCATGGGTGACAAACTGGTTTTAGTGGATGCCTCGGTTACTGCACAAGCTGGAAGGATTTCGTTCTCGAAAACCAACTCCCTCGTCCTCGCGCCGCACATCGATCAATATGCCTGGAAGGCTTGGTTTGACATGATGGTTTGCTTCGATACGATACAGACATACTGTCTCACTTGCATGACCGCTCTCTTTTTTGAACCGAACTGGCAGAAGTATGTTGCAACGAATCCGAGTCGCCGCGTTGATCATTGCCTGCGGGCTTGGGCTGGTTTCGTCTTTTGCACAGGAGCCGTTGGAATCGAATCGTGTTGCTCCGATTGCGTCGCGCCAGCTCGCGGACTCGAGGATCGTCGCAGTTTGGCATCACGAGTCCATGGATGCGGTTTGGGCGTTGACGGAAAAGGCTGTTCTGCACGTGATTGACCCAAGTGACCTGAGCGATGTCGTGCCAAAGAAGCGCCTCGTGGACAACCTGTCGTTGAATGGTGCTGCGATTCTTCCCGATCAATCAGGGTTGCTGCTGGGGTGTTACAGCGGAGACATCGTTCCGGTCGGAACACAGCGATGGCGAGACGCTGAGTGGCTCGTCGCGGGCGCTGCCAAGCCGGTGGAAGGCATGGTGATGCAGAGCATTGCGATTCGCGGTTTGGCTGATGCAATCTTGCTTGGCTCGCAAGAGGGAACCATCGCGATGTACGATCCTCGCACGAATGCCACAGTCTGGGTAAAGAAGTTGTCAGGTGTTCCGATCAATTCGATCGTGTTGTCACCCGATGAAAAGTTGCTGGCAGTCTGTGACGGTGCTTGGAAGAAACCGATTT
>JBGCGI010000363.1:0-9034 GCA_045110715.1 Rubripirellula sp. | reverse complement strand
TTGATCCAAGCGACACCCAGGGATCCGGCCCATCTCGCGCGCTCTTTCGCACGGATGCCGCTGTTCCCTTGGGGAAGCGTGCATCCAGCGCAACCACGTGCGGGGCCCTCGACAAGTGCGTCGATCACCGCGACAGTCGTTTCCGTGCTCAGTGTTTCCGAGTTCGTGCCAACCAATCTCGCGTTGATGCGATAGAAGCCGGGCTGCAGGCGTGGTAGCGGCCAGCTGACTTCGGAATCAAATTCGTCCGCCAGATCGCTCTCGCTTTTATTGCGATCCTTGCGTTTGGTTTGATGGAGAACTTCCAGCTCGCTGGATGCCACCAACTCTTCGGCTTGATCAACTAGGTCGAACCTTACCCGGGAAGCGTCCCTGGAGAGCCCCATGATCTTTGCCGTCGCAACAATGGGACTCCCCGTTTTGTAAACGCCCAAGGGTTCGTTGGTCGCCAACTGCAATTGCGGATACTGATCAATTCGAACGTTGTCGAATCCAATCGTACCGCTAATGTCCTGTTGCCCGTCTTCTGATTGCTCGACATGCAATCGAACCAACATTTTGGTGGCCGTCTGGGGGGGGCGTATCAAGTCCAGCGACAGTCTTCGCCACTCCGTGTTACCAGTGATTCGAGCGGTCGAGTACGTCGCGAGTTCTTTGTACTGCGGTATCTCCTTTCCTCGTTGGACTTTGACGCCATCGTCGGTCAGGAAGACAAACTCTGCTCGCGCTGTATCGCGGCGCAGTCCACGTGTCGTGATATCGCAAGAAAACCGATATTGGTACAGTCGACTGGCAGGAATCATCGGCGATTCGATCGAGAACTGTCCGCCGTCCAGTTGGACTCGGAAGTACCGGTCAACCACCATGTCAGAGATGGAGGGTGGAAACGGCGGCAACTCAATGCCCTGACGATCGAGAACGGAGTTCAAAGAAGGTCGAAGGCGAGTCCAAGCGGCAATGGCTGCTAGATCTAGTTTTCTAATCGACTGACTGAAGGCCAGATCACGTGGAACGATTTTTCCCTCGATGTAGGATGGATATCCCGTTCCCGTTACCCGTTTCCAGCCTTGCGGTTCATCATTGAACTCGGGGTCCGTTGATCGGCCGAAGTCCCAGACGAAACTTTCCAGTTCACTGGTTTTGGCAGTGGAAATCTCGTTCGTGCTGGCAGGTAACTGCGGCTCCTGGGCGAGTCCAGTTCCCGGTCGCAACGTTCCAGTCAGGGCAGCAAGCATCGCCACAAGCCAGAAGGCTAGTCTGATGGTGGTTGCGATCGGTGCTGCGGCACGTAAGATGCGGTCGTTGTCCGAACCGGTCATGAAACACGCGTGAGGTAGAATTTTGGCTGAACTGAAAGTTGCGGTGCGGGTCGATGCGATGAGGATGCCGCTGCGACGTTCGCTGGAAACAGCAGCAAGGTTGGGGGCCTCTGCAGTGGAACTCGATGCGCGCAACGATATTGTCCCTTCTCAATTGTCGGACACTGGCGTGCGGCAGTTGCGAAAAATACTCAGTGACCTGAACTTGAAGGTCGCTGCGCTGCGATTTCAGACCCGCCGAGGTTATGACAATTCAAGTGATCTTGAACGCCGAATTGACGCGACGAAGTCCGCTATGGATTTGGCGTATCGTCTGTCTGCTCCAGTGGTTGTGAACGCGATCGGAAACGTGCCCGACTCCGAAGACGATCCCCGCTACTCACAGCTCCAAACGGTAATGGACGACCTGGGACGACACGGTGCAAGAATCGGTGCTTTCTTTGTTGCCGAGACGGGAAGTGAGTCGGGAGAAACGCTAGCAAAACTTCTTGATGGGGCTCCCGATGCGTTCGTGGGAGTCGCCTTCAATCCTGGCCAGTTGATCATCAATCGATTCAGTCCGCGGGAAGCGGTTCAAGCCTTGAAGGAACGAATCCAGTTGGTTTGCGCTGTCGATGGTGTTTTGGACCTGGCAGCCGGGCGTGGAGTGATGGTGCCATTGGGACAGGGCACGGCGGATTTCCCAGAGCTGATTGGGATGCTCGAAGACACTCAGTATCGGGGAACTTACTTAGTCGGCAGGTCCGATTCCTCCTTGGGCGAGTTGGAACAAGGAATCCAGTATCTGAAGAACCTGTAGAGCGTTTCAACCGAGTTGGGGCAGAAGGCAGCCAACGAAAGGTGTGGTCTGCTGTGACGCTTTGCAAGCATCATGGCGAAATTTAACGGTTCTGCGGAATTGTTTGGCACTGGCTGGTCGCAACAATGATCCCGGTTGAGTTTGGCAGCGATCGTTGAGCCGAACTTCCGATCTGTAAGACGTGGTGACAATTCACCGGTACATAGCAGCTCGGAAAGCAAAACGTGAATATTCGCAGACCAACTCGCACGACTCGCCGACGTTCGTTCGCGCAGGCTCTCTGTTTGTCCGCTGTTGCCATTGCAACAACGTCGACCGTGATCGCAGAAGAGACTGCGTCCGTGAAACGGCTCCCTGGCCGGCTGCCGATTGTTACCGTGACGGCGAAGAATGCGGTGGAAACCGTTGCAAACAAGCAGACTTTGAAGAATGCCCATGCGATCGCCCACCGCATCGCTGAACCAGTCGTGGACGAGCCGTTGCCGCAGGAGCAACGAGCGGCGCAAGCAACGAACAAGCGCCCGACCAAACGATGGCTTCGCAGCAAGACTTCGTCTTCCGCCGTGCAAGCTTCGCAGCGTTTGATCTTGGAAGGTTCGCGTGATTACAGCGTGGGCGCATGGTTGTCGGCCGAAAAGACTGCCTGGGAATCGCTCCGCTGGGCAGCTGAGTCGATCGATCTGGCTGCCCGGGAAGCTGGATACTCAGCCAAAGATGTCCAGCGTGATGGTGCGACGATCCGACTTCAGGCAGCAAAAACTGCGATGGAAGAGGCGCGAGACTTTTCTCAGCAGGCCGGAGCGATGGATACGGCCACGATTGCTCGAATCGCCAAGACGCACGCGACGACGGTGCTCCATGAGGCGCCGTTGGAAGGGCTCACCGCATCGGATGCGGCGGATCAGTACCTCGATCACGCTCGCGTATTGTTGGCTCCGATCGCAACGAACAGCGTGGAGGCATCTCGGAGCATGGACTTGCTGGCCGCGGTGTATTTGCAACGCAATGACGCGAGTACGCTGCCGAGCGCGACCGCGCTTTGCCTGCGCCGGGCTGCCTTGCAAGGGCAACCTGGCAACGCATCGCTTGCATCCCGATTGGGCTTTCACTTGGCGGACGTAGGACTGCTTGAAGAAGCTCAGTGGGCGCTCGAACACTCAATGTCGATCGAACCGGCCACCGAAACGGCGCAGAGCCTCGTTCAAGTGCTGCGCAAGACCGGCCGAAGCGAAGACGCGGGGCGGTTGATGGCATCCCTTCCGAAACAGGGAGATGCACCCGAGATTCAGGTTCCCCAGATTCAACAGTTGACGCCTTCTCAGTTCGCAGCGGTCTCGAAACCCGTGATGCAACAGACGGAAAAATCAGCGGTCCAAGCCACGCCCGTCAGCGCCAAGCTAAATGTTCAAAGTACTTTGATTGCTGAAAAGGAAGCGACGGACCCCAACGCACCTCTACCGCCCGCAGAATTTGATCCATCCGTGATTGACGGCGACGTGGAAGTTCAGCCGGGCATGATTCGGCGGATGATGGGTTCTTTCAAGAAGATTTGGTAGTCACGAGTCGGTAGCCCAGCTATTTCACCAAGCCGTTCTCAAGTCAATTTGTTCTCGGATCTGAATTTATGAGTTTCGTAACCGCTATCCGACTTTCACTTGTTGCTTGCTGTGTTGTGATGTGCAGCCAACGAGGCGAGAGCCAAGAACTGCCGTCAACTGCGGCGCCAATATCGGGACTTCGCGCCGATGACTGCGGATGCCGAAACACACCAGGTGGTTATCCTTGCCCTAGCGGTTGCCAAAACTGCATTCGGGGCGTGGATTGCGCTTGTGCTTGCGGTAGTGAAGCTCGCTGGAAGGATATGCGAACGATGCCCTTCAGCGCTTATGGGCCGGGAGGCTATGCCGGGCCTGCTCGCTACGCACACTTGGGGCAGTATCGACTTCGTCCCAATGATGAACTCCAGTTGATTTACTTGATCACGCGTCGGCAGAAAGATGGCGCCTACAAGATGGTGCCGGGTGACGAAATTCTGATCGAGTCCGTGGCAGATGAGGATCTCAGTCGAGGAACTCTGGACAGCGGTCTGAAAATTCAGCCCGATGGAACCATCACCGTCCGGCTCTTGGGGCAGGTTCACGCCGCAGGATTGACCATCGCGCAACTTCGCGAGGCGTTGGACGAGCAGTATTCCAAGTTCTACGAAGAACCGGCGATCGATGTCACGCCCGTGAAAACCAACACATTGGCCGAGGACATTCGTAACGCCGTGGGCGGTCAAAGCGGATTCAATCAGCAAGCGCTCAATGTGACCGTGATGCCAGACGGCAAAATTCGCTTGCCAGGAATCGGCGAAATTTGCGTCCAGGGCTTTTCTCTCAACCAGTTGAAGCGTGAAATCAACTTGCGCTATTCAGAGATCGTGGTCGGAATCGACGTCGAACCCAACTTGGTCCAGCAAGCAGCGCACTTTGTGCACGTGTTGGGACAGGTCGGCGCGCCAGATCGAGTTCAATTGGATGGTCCAACGACCGTCCTGGGGGCGATCGCATCCGCGGGAGGTCACTTGCCGACTGGTAACATGCGACAAGTCGTTATCTTCCGCCGAGCAGAAGATTGGCGATTGATTTCCACGATGCTTGATCTTCAAGGTGCCGTCTACGGACGACGACCAACACCAGCAGACGAAATTTGGGTGCGCGACGGCGACGTGATCATCGTGCCAGACAAACCGATCACTCGGTTCAATAACTGGACTCAGCAAGTCTTCACCGAAGGACTGTACCGTTTGCTTCCGGTCCAGTCGGTCAACGATCTGCAGAACCTGTAGTCCTCGGTTCGCGAGAATTTGTTGCCTAAGCGAACGTTCGCGATCAACTAGCGAACACGAAAGAGCTCGACAATGAAGTGTAAGGTTGCATCTGGAGGAATTCCTCGAGTTCCCCGTTTTCCGTAGCCAAGCTTGCCTGGAATCTCGAGTTCGATCATTCCGCCTTCGCCCACCAGTTGCATTCCCTCGGTCCAGCCGGGAATCACTGCGGTCAGCGGAAACGAGATCTTTTCGCCTCGTTGGTAGGAACTGTCGAAGATCGACTTGTCGTCCAGCCAACCTTTGTAGTGAACCTGGACTTTGTTGAATGCCTTTGGCTTGATCTTGTCGCTCTTGCGAAGAATGCGGTACTTCAGCCCCGATTCGGTTGTTTTGAATTCTCGTGGCGCGTCTTCATCGATCTTGCCAGGCTTGGTTCGCTCCTTGGGATCCTTCGGACCCGCAGTGATCACGTCGTTGGGTTCGGTGACGGGTTCATCTGCCATTGCTGGAACAGAAAAAGCAGCAAGAACAATGGCGATGGTGAATGAACGCAACATGGGGCGGCTCGTTGAGGGTGTCGAAGTGAATACCAGCCCGAATTCTAGAGGATGAACCGACCTCCGCGAAACCGCATCAGTCACAGCGTGATCCGCTCGCTGTCTGCATCTGCAGATTAATTTCCAATCTTCTTCCAGCGTGGTGGGACCCAATAGACGCTCGCCAGTACAATTCCGCCAAAAAGCGTGTAGCCCAACGTGAACATCCACGGTGGCGCTGTGAAGAACATCGCATCGTGAAACCAATTGGCAATGAAATCGCCCTCGTAGGATTGTTGTCCCGCGGCCGAGCGAAACTCATGCTCCCAGGTCGTCAGCGGGCAGGTGATGCCTGCCCAAGCCTCGATCACAACGATCAGAATCATGGTCAAGTGGATTCCGCGGAACCAGCGGTTGTGGACCCACTTCCACTTCAAAATTCCGCCAAGAATCGTCGCGAGTAACCCGAAGACGACAAAGGCAACGTAAGCGAAGTGAAGAATGACCACGAAATCAGCGAGAAGTCGATAGTGCATTGGTCTTTCTGAAAAAACGGATCGGCCGGTTCCAAGTAAGACGACTCCACAGGAAAGATGGATTCATCAATCACGAACTTTTCACGCTGACCGGTGGCTAAAATTGACTCACAGAAAACTTACTGAAGTCCGAACCAGCGTTGCAGAGACTGACGCTTCGACTGTTTGCCAGCTAGGAAAGGAGAGTCCGTGTGTTAGATGTTGCTTCGACCGCGAATCGTGGTTGGTTGATCTTGATGACTGCGGTGATCTCGATTGCCTGCGGCGGCGTATCGCTGGCCGATGATGCGACCCATGTGAGTGTCCTGCAATTGAATCTTTGGCAGGAAGGGACTTCGGTCGCTGGAGGTTTTGAAAAAATCGTCAACGTGATCGTGCAGTCCAAAGCAGACGTGGTGACTCTGTCAGAAGTACGGAATTACAACCATGTCGATCTGCACGAGCGATTGATTGCCGCACTGGCAAAAAGTGGGCACGTCTTTTTTGGGAAGTATGTCGGTGGCGACGCCGGTGTGCTGAGTCGTTTTCCCCTCTCGAAGTCTGAGCTGGTATGCGACTTTACAGGCGAAGACTCAGGCTGCGTGGTGGCCAGTCACCTCAAACTGCCTGATGGGCAAACATTGGTGATTTGCTCGGCACATTTGGACTACAAGAATTTTGCGACCTACTTGCCACGCGGGTATGACGGAAATTCGTTCAAGCCGATTGATCCTGATGCTGATGGCAATCCCAACCCGATCACTGATCTGAACCGAATTCTCTCGATGGACGCGGCGTCCAAACGAGACGAATCGCATTTGACGCTTCTGGACTACGCAAAAATGCATCGCGACAAGCCGATCATTTATGCGGGGGATTTCAACGAGTGCTCGCATCTGGATTGGACGCCGCAAACAAAGGACTTGCTAAGCCACAACGGAGTCGTGATCCGTTGGCAAAACAGCACTCGACTGATGGACGCAGGATTCATCGATGCGTATCGGGAAATTTTCCCAAACCCGGTGACTCATGGGGGGGCAACTTGGCCATCGGAGGCGTTTGGGAGAAAGTCCACGTCGTGGGCTCCCAAGGTCGACGAACGAGATCGGATCGATTTCGTTTACTACAAAGGACGCGGCTTGAAAGCACGCCGTGCCGTGATCGTTGGTTCGCCGCGATACTACGTCTATGACCGCCTGGAAAAGACGTTGACCAAGGATCCTTTCATCCTGACTGGCGTCGATTGGCCATCAGACCACAAAGGGCTGCTGGTCGAATTCACTTTGGATGGAAACGCAAGTATGAGAAACAACTAGGTCTAGCGTTTGGGGGAAACTTACTTCGTTTGCTGACTGCGGTAGGTGCTCTCGAAAATCCGGTCGGCGTTGCCAGTTTCAAACCCGTCTCGGCGATGTTCCCGACCAACTTCTGCGGCAGGCAGACTTGCGAATTTCGGCAACACTTTGCGTTCCGCGAATTCGACGTAGGAACCTGGGATCTGATGATGAGCCGTTCCGCCCGCACCGTCGTCAAATTCAGCGTCGACCATTCCCGCAACCGTCGAGCTTTGGATAAGCAAGCCATCGGCGCTGACCTTCGCTGCTCCACCGGAAACATTGAGTCGAATGCCGTTGGCCTGTAACAAGCGGTTGAACTCTTCGACCGTGTTGAACGGCGTCGGCAGGTTGTGGATGCTGACGGTGAAGTGATTTAGGTAGTAGCGGTTGTAGATTACCCAGGAAGCGTATTCGCTTTCCGCCAGGAGTTTTTCGTAATCGCTAAGCGTCGGCGTTCGCCATAAGGGATGGTGAAGAAAGTCGTCGACCGCGATTCCGTCGTCAAGGTTCAGAGCCTCGACTGGATCGGAGCTCACTTGATCAGTGTAGGAATGGATGATCCGCTGAGCATCATTGCTGAGATCTCCGACTCGCAGTTCGCTGACGAAGATGCGAGGAAAGCAGGGCTCGGGCGGCGCGTACCAAAACGCATCGAGCTTCTTTCCTTCAAAGTGGTACGCATCGCGCCGTTCGTATCCGTAATGTAAGAAGACTTTTTCGAGGGACTGGAGGCCAAGCCGTGGGACCCCCATGGTGCGGAACGCGATGTGATCGTTTTCGATGTCGGAAACGCTGTTGATCAGCTGATTCTGGATCATCAGATCGAGGATACGTTGTACATTGGGGACGCGTAGCTGATAGCGTCTCATGAGACCGGCAAGAACGAATTGCAGCGTCGTTGAGTTCAAAGCAGGCACCTCTGAATCGGATGATCGGATGTTTCGCGGGCAAGCGGCGATGGGACGTTCCAGGCGCATAAAAAAACCCTTTTGTTGTCGAAACAACAAAAGGGTTTTAAAAATCCGGCAAGACCTACTTTCACGCTGGTATGCACTATCATCGGCTCGAAAAGCTTGACTTCTGTGTTCGGGATGGGAACAGGTAGAACCTTTCCGATATAGTCGCCGGAAAGACCGCACCGACGGGTATTTCACCGCCGGTGGGCCGATTGTTTGGTAGATGTTGACGGAATAGGCCAACGGTTGCAGTTCAAGAGTTCGTTTTGTTAAGAAGCGTTTCAGTCGAAACGTTTAATAACATTGCGACCGCGAATTCCGTGAATCAGTTACAAGAACTGAGTGCAGGATATCGACGGCCAATCATTCGCCCGTTAGTACTGGTTAGCTTAACACGTTACCGTGCTTACACGCCCAGCCTATCAACCAAGTCGTCTTCTTGGGGGCTCTCGTCAAATGACTAACGAGTCCTAATCTCGGAGCGGGCTTCACGCTTAGATGCTTTCAGCGTTTATCCTTTCCGTAGTTAGCTATCCAGCCGTGCCGCTAGCGCGACAACTGGTACACCAGAGATTCGTCCAACTAAATCCTCTCGTACTAAAGTTGAATCTCCTCAAGATTCGTACGCCCACGGCAGATAGGGACCGACCTGTCTCACGACGGTCTGAACCCAGCTCACGTACCACTTTCATTGGCGAACAGCCAAACCCTTGGGAGCTTCTACACCCCCAGGATGTGATGAGCCGACATCGAGGTGCCA
>JBGCGI010000362.1:0-15961 GCA_045110715.1 Rubripirellula sp. | reverse complement strand
CCGATACCGCACAGCTCGTGATGCGTTGGTCCCTCGGGTCCCGTCAGACCGGCGCGGTCGAGTGCGAATACGACCGGAAGATCCTGCAAAGCAACTTCTTGGAAAATCTGATCGTAGCTGCGTTGCAGGAACGTGCTGTAGATGTCAACGATTGGGCGCAAGCCGGTTTTGCATTGGCCAGCGGCAAAGGCAACGGCGTGCGATTCACAGATTCCGACGTCGAAAAATCGATCCGGGAACTGCTCGCGAACAGGTTCCAACTTGTTTCCCTGACACATCGCCGCTGTAATCACAGTCACGTGAGGATCGTCGGTCATCTGCCGTCGAATCGCATTGCGTGCGTGAGTGGTGAACGGGGGCAAGCCCTCGCTCTTTTGCGTGACTGCAGTTCCATCGTCATCAGTGAACACCGGGGGCGTGTGAAAGAAGACAGGGTCTTCCGCTGCTGGCTTGTATCCATGCCCTTTCTCTGTCACGACGTGCAGTAAGACAGGGCCGCTGATCTCGCGTGCCATGGCCAAGTATTTCCGAACGAGTCCGATATCGTGTCCGTCGATCGGACCGATGTAGCGGATGTCAAGTTCTTCAAACAACATGCCACCCATCAAACCGGCCTTCATGCCCTCTTTCATTTGAGCAAGCAGGCGTTCGGCCGGATCACCAAACATGGGCACGCGATCGAGCAGTTTGACGACTTCGCTTTTCAAGCCGGTATAGAACGGGTTGCCACGCAGTCGATCCAAGTATTTTGAAACCGATCCAACTCGAGGGCAAATCGACATTTTGTTGTCGTTCAACACAATCGTCAGATCATCTTGCAGCTCACCTGCGTTGTTCAGCGCCTCGAAGACAATGCCGCTTGGAAATGCACCATCACCAATCACGGCAACGGTTTGGCGAGCTGCTTGATCGCTCAATACATCGCCACTGCGCAAGCCAACTGCTGTGCTGATACTGCATCCAGCATGCCCAGTCATGAACAAGTCATAGACGCTCTCGTGCGGATTGGGGTAACCCATCAATCCGCCGTGCGTGCGAATGCCGGGGAATTCGTGATAGCGGCCGGTCACCAATTTATGAGGATAGACCTGATGTCCGGTGTCCCATATCAAGCGATCCGAACGAAAATCAAACTCGCAGTGCAGAGCCAAGCAGAGTTCCACGACGCCCAAATTGGACGCAAAGTGAGCAGTCCTGGTCGCCAGTAGATTGCACAGAACATCACGGATCTCGGCAGCGACATCCCCGAGCTGCTGCGGTGAGAAATCACGCAGCGGCATGGCGTCTTTCAAGCTGGCCAACAGAGGATGTTCGCCAAGCGGATGATGATTCTTGTCGGCCGGATCAGAAGGGCTTGCTGATGATGAATTCAATGGGTGCGCTCCAAGACGTAATTCGCCAGCCACATTAACCGCCAAGCAGCGGAACCGAAAACCGACACGTGGCGATGTGCGGATTCGACTAAGTTTGCCGCCTTCTCACGAGCGGCCTCGACACCAAGCAGACCGGGGTAAGTCAGCTTGCCACGATCAGCGTCCTTTCCGGTACGCTTTCCCAACGACTCTGCGTCAGCGGTATAATCCAATAGATCGTCGACCACCTGAAAGGCTAGGCCAATGTCTCTAGCGTAATTGCTCAGGGCTTCACGTTGATTTTTTGTCGCGTCTGACAGAATTGCTCCCAGGTCGATCGATGCCGAAAAAAGGGCTCCCGTCTTGCGTCGATGGATCGATTCGAGGTGCTCAAGCGTTCGATCGTTACGAGTCGAACTGGCTCCTGGTTCTGTAGAATCAGCTGCCACCGCCAGCTCAGCGGCCAAATCGGCAGCCTGTCCACCGACCAATTGGGTGGCACCGGCCGCCTTCGACAAGACCCGAATCGCCTCGGCTGCCCTGACCGGGTCGGCCACCTGATGGGCAAGGTGCGAGAATCCAGTTGCAAGCAAGGCGTCGCCTGCCAAAATCGCCGTTGCTTCGTCAAACTGAATATGGACCGTCGGGCGTCCACGGCGTAGATCGTCATCGTCCATCGCGGGCAAGTCGTCATGAATCAACGAGTAAGCGTGGATCATTTCCACCGCGACCGCCCCAGGCATCGCCGCGGAAACGTCGCCTCCACTCGCCTCAGCCGCCATCAAAACGAGCGCAGGACGCAAGCGTTTCCCAGGTGCTAGCAGCGCGTAGCGAATCGCTTCCGCTAACCGATCTGGACACCCGCTATCAAATTCGACAGCTACAGCCAGTGCAGCCTCGATCGGGGCGCGGAGGTCATTGATTCCAGATTTGGTTGAAGCCAGGTCTGGTTGGGAGGTGGGAGAGTTCGGCACAAGTTGGGTTCACCGAGGAAAGGACGCCGAAGACAGGATACATCCTAGAAGAGGCCCGGCGGATCGTCCACGTTGTCGTTCTGTTGCTCTTCGGTAAGGGCGGCCCCGCGTCCCTTTTTGCTCGCTGAAGGTTTCTTCTTCGCCCCCCCCATCGGCTCGGTCACAGGATTTCCATCAGCATCAAAACCCGAGAGCACGCTGACGCGTTGTTCTGCTTCATTTAACAAACCGTGGCAGTTCTTCAGTTGGTTGACTGCGCGTTCATACTGCTCGAGAGACTCGGTGAGCCCCAATTCGCCGCTCTCCAGCCGCCCAACGATTTGCTCCACTTCTGCCACCGCCCCCTCGAAGTTGACCGCTTCAGCCTGCGACTTCCGCACACTTTTCTTTGCCATCACGACGCTTTCTGATTTGATTTTTGACAAGTCTGCAATTGCGACCTAAGAATACTTTAGATCGTTGTAGCCCGACGCAAGTGCGTTGAACATCAGACTGGCGGGGGCAGCCGGCAAAGGCTCGGATTCATCCTTCTCTACTGCCCGACAAAACGAATGACCACCATGCCCGAAGATCCCAATCGCGAACCGTCGTTCAGCGGGGATCCCTCCCAACTGAATGCGGATTCTCGGGGCATGGATGAGGCAGCGTTTGAGGCATTTGCACTCGAAGCCCTGCTGACCGACGACGCTCGGGATAGTGTTGTGGTCGAGCCCCCCAAGCAAATCGCCCCATCGAATGCGTTTGGCACCACCATTAAAACCAAGGACGTGATCGAGTCGGTCAAATCCACCGTCGAAACGTTGCAGGAGATGGTAGGTGAGATTGCACCGCGACATCCGGACCCACAAGGCAGCGAAGCGGACGATTCTTCACAGACTCACTCGGCGATGGGTCACCATCGCCTTCTGAATCGAATCTGCGATTTGGAAAATCAGATCAGCGAGCTACAGCAACAAAATGCCGATTTGGCGGCGCAGGTGGCCAACGCTAACGTCCGAGACACCGTTTCGACTTCGAACTCGGGCTGCAATGACTCGCTGTCTTGGGAAGAGCGTAAGGCACTCATCTTCCAACAAATGGAAGAGGATACTTACGATGCGGACGCCTTCGTCGAATCCCTACGCGACTCCGCGGATTCCGAACCGGAAACGCCTCAACAATTCATCGAGCGACTGAATGAAGAGCTTGAGCAACGCAACGCGGATCTGGAAAAACGCGATCAAGAAATCCGAGAGCTGCATCATCTTCTGGATCAACAATCCGAAACCAGAACCGGGGGCGTCGCGATCGGAGCGGCAGCGATTGCAGAACTGATCGATAGCGACGACTTAGTCCGTGAGGAACGCCAGCGACTGCAATTGCTGCAAGCGGAATGGGAGGAGAAATTTCGGCAACAGGAAATCCAAGCATCGCTGGAACGCGCAAGACTGTCTCGCGAGCGTCAAACACTTGCCAAGAAACAATCGGAAGCTGAAGACCGACTGGCGGACTTAGAACGACAGCTACGCCAACCCGTGACGGCCGAAGGCCAACGACGATGGATGGCAGCGCTGGGCTTGAACGAATAAAAAACCGCCGCTGATTCCAATCGGAACTAGAACCGGAAGACCAATCGCAAGCCAAGCGGAAGCAACAGGCGAGTCAAGCCAAGACGTCCAACACCAAAGCACCGGACGCTTCGCCTGTGGCAGCCGCAAGGACTAAGGTGTGAGCCAGCGTTCCAGGTTCGCAGCAATGAATTCTTCATCCGATTGATTCTCCTGAGTTACTCGGTCGAGAAGCTCGCTCTGTCCAGGTGAAAGGACTTCCTCGGGGTCCAGGCAGCGTGATGAAGGCGCCAGCCCGCTCCGACGCAGAACTTCGTTGACTCCTGGAACGCAGCCTGCGAATCCGTTGGCCGCGTCGAAAATCGCGGCGTTCGCATCGGTCAAAGTAGCATTGGCAGTCAACCATTGAGCGGGGATCGTATCGCTACGCCTGACAGCCTTGATCTCGTTCAGCATGGCAACGGCAGCTTGCGTCCACACCGCCCACTGCCCCAAAAGTCCGCCCACGATCAATCGCGACTGACCTGAGAACGTGAATGTTGTCAACAAGTCGTTGACGATGTTGTCGTCGTTACCGGTGTAGATCGAAATGTCCTCACGCCCGGACTCAATCACCGCGCGAATGACATCGAGCGTTTGGTATCGATTGAACGCCGCGATTTTGATGGCGACAACATTGGGAATCTCACAAAACTTGCGCCAATAATCATAGGAAAACTCTCGACCACCGATTCCGGGCTGAAGATAGAAACCAAAAACGGGAATCACCTCGGACACGGCCTGGCAATGTTGCAAGATTTCATCCTCTGACCAGTCACGTATCGCATTGGTGGTTAACAAGCCCGCGTGATACCCCAAGTCGGCAGCCAACTTCGCTTCTTGCAGAGCTTGTTCAGTTACTCCGCACACGCCCGCCACGCGAATGAAGCTGGATTCACTCCGCTGGTCTAGCTCACGTGCGACCAACTCAAGAATCGGCCGATACAGTGCATGGGCAGGATCACGGATTGCAAACTGAGTCGTGTGCACACCAACGGCAAGGCCTCCGGCACCCGCGTCGCAGTAGTATCGAACCAGTCCTCGTTGATGTCGCTGTGACCACGTTCCATCTTCATTCAGCATCAACGGGCAGGCTGGAATCACCTGTCCTACAGCAAGTTGCTCACGCCAGTCTGCCATCAATAGTTCCCATCACGTGTTTGAAAGTGCGTTGGTTTTCCAAGTGTCTGCCCATCTTGTTCAATCCAGTCGGCGATCCAATCGATCATTTGCTCGACGCTGACCGTTGGCTCCCCAAAGGTTTGACGTGCAAGTGTACTGTCATTGAGCCAACACGCCGATGCTTCCGTTCCTTCAAACTTTGCCGATGTTCCAAATCGAATCGCGAATTGCTCTGCAAGGTCTCGCACTCGGAGTGTCTGAGAACCCGTCACATTGATGATCCAAGGTGGTGAATTCGTTTTCGGAAAGCACTGCAGGATCTGTGCTGCCGCATCCCCCTGCCAGATCACGTTCACATATCCTGTTTGCAGATTGACCGGAACTCCCGCCTTGACCTGCTGAGCAATGTCGACCAGGACTCCGTAGCGAAGATCGATCGCGTAGTTCAATCGCACGAGCGAACACGGAGTTCCATGTTCCAAGGAGCCATCCACAAACGCACGCTCACGACCAAGACACGATTGTGCGTACTCGCCAGGCGGATCCGTATCACTCTGCTCGGTCGACCCACCGGACTCTGGCGACGTGAAGGAATAGACACAGCCAGTGGAGAGGGCGACGATTCGAGATTTGCAGAAACGTTGAGCCACGGCACGAGGCATTTGCGAGTTCATTTTTTCCAGCAACCCTGAGTCGCCAGATGTCCCAAACTTAATGCCAGCCAAAAACAGTACGTTGGCGGCATCAGGAATCCGTTTCAGTTGATCTGGATCACTGATATCAGCTGGCAGTACATCGAAGCCATGATCGCGGAATGGATCGCTGGAATTCCCCGACGAGAATCGCGAAACAACGGTGATGGTGTCTGCTCTTCCCAGAATCTGCAAACTGCGTTGCAGAAGCCGACTGAGATGGAACCCCATCTTGCCACCTGCCCCCAGCACGACGAAGTTCCCTTCGCAGCGTCTGACCGCCTCCAATACCTCAGCAGAAGGTTTGCAAATCAGCTCGTCCATCTCTGAAATCGATTGGGGTGTTTTCACGTCAAATCACTAAGTTTGGGGCGGTTCGTCATCATGAATGTGGAGTTCACGTCGCGCGGTGGGCGACGCTAAAACGGGCGTTTGAGCCACAATGGGCGACGAAAGGTTGTCTCAGATCCGTTCTTTGAGGTAATATAGAGGCTCCCTCCCCAAAGTCCGATTCGATCGGATCCCTCCCCACTCTCGTTCGGCGCTGTCGCATGTTGTCGATCCTAGGTCCAAAGAGCCGGTATTGTGACGGCGTCTCCCGTCGTGGCTTCCTCCAAGTTGGCGGTTTGTCGCTAGGAGCCGCCAGTCTAACGCTCGCTGATTTGATGCGTGCTGATGCTGCGGGCGGAAAATCAAAATCACACAAGTCGATCATTCACATCTTTCTTGCTGGTGGTCCGCCTCATCAAGACATGTGGGAAATCAAGACAGACGCACCGAGTGAGATTCGCGGAGAGTTCCAGCCGATCAAAACGAACGTTCCAGGAATCGAAATCTGCGAAGTCTTCCCAAAGCTGGCCGGGCTGATGGACAAAGCGGCCGTGATTCGCAGCGTCGTTGGTTGCAGTGGAGGGCATGACCCCTACAAGTGCCTCAGTGGCTGGAACCCGAACGACCTAAAATCGATCGGTGGTCGCCCTGCGATCGGTTCTGCCGTCGCAAAACTGCTGGGGTCCGTCGACGCATCGGTACCGTCGAACATTGGCTTGGCCGCCCCGACAAAACATGTGCCTTGGTCCAACTCTGGCACGGCCGGGTTCCTGGGTTCAGCCTACGCGCCGTTCAAGCCGGACGGGCCAGGCATGCAGAACATGACTCTGAACGGCATCACCATCGAGCGCCTCGCTGATCGCCGAAAGCTATTGAGCGAGATCGACTCTCTGCGTCGCGATATCGACATCACTGGCGCGATGGATGGCATGGACGCGTTTGGTCAGCGTGCGTTGGATGTTTTGACCAGTAGCAAGCTTGTCGATGCGTTGGACCTGTCGAAAGAGGATCCGAAAGTCGTTGAGCGTTATGGCGACGGAAAGCCCTACCAGTATCAGTACGACGGAGCGCCAACTTGTAACGAACAATTGCTAATGGCCAGACGCCTTGTCGAAGCCGGCGCCCGCGTGGTGAGTCTGAGCTTTGGACGGTGGGATTCTCACGGTCAGAATTTTGATCTCGTCCGTGACCACGGTGGAAAACTGGACCAATGCCTGAGCGCTTTGATCGAGGATCTTGACCAACGCGGAATGTTGGACGATGTCACGGTCGCGGTTTGGGGCGAGTTTGGGCGGACCCCTAAAATCAACAACAAAGCTGGACGAGATCACTGGACGAAAGTCAGCTGTGCGTACCTCGCCGGCGGAGGCATGCGAACCGGGCAAGCGATTGGCGCGACGGACCGACTCGGCGAAGAACCCTCCCAACGCCCCGTTCATATGCAGGAGATCGTTGCGACGATGTATCACAATCTTGGAATCGATACATCCGCTGCCACGATCATGGATCCCACTGGTCGACCTCAGTACTTGGTTGACCATCAGCCATTGCCGGAGTTGATCTAGTGCGACTTCAGCATTGGCTTCTTTGTGTGGCTGTCGCCAGTTGTTTGTCGCCGACCGCGAGCACCGCGGAAGACACAGTTCCATCTTTGGCGTTCGACAATCTTGAAGCCGCACGCACCTTGCGCGGACAAGACGCAAGGCTGCAACTGCTGGTGTCCGCCAAAGATTCCGACGGAAACGTTCGCGATGCGACCCGCGAGGTTGTTTTCTCGATCGATCCACCAGCGATCCTCTCCAATGATGGTTCACTTGTTCGACCACTGGCTGATGGTGAGGCAACAGTCACTGCGACGCATCGCAGTGGCGCGAAAGCGACCAGTAAGATCATCGTCACCAAGAGTGGCAGCGAATCACAAGTCAGCTTCCATGGCAGAGTCGTTCCCATTTTCACGAAACTGAGCTGCAACAGCGGCGGTTGCCATGGCAAAGCTGCCGGGCAGGCCGGATTCCGACTGTCCCTGCTTGGATTCGAGCCGCAAGAAGACTACGAGCACTTGGTCCGCGAATCTCGTGGACGTCGCATTTCGCCTGCAACACCAGACCGTAGCTTGCTGCTCCTCAAAGCGATCAACGAATCGCCTCATGGTGGGGGGCAACGATTAGAAAAAGACAGTCATGAGTACCGACTGCTGAGACGCTTGATTGGGCAAGTAATGCCGGAAAAATCCGACGATCACGTGGTCGTGACCGCCGTCGAACTTCATCCCACACAGCGACTCTTGATGGTCGGCTCGGCTCAGCAGCTTTCCGTCTTGGCACATTTGTCAGACGGATCCATCGAAGACGTTACTCGAGCTGCGGTCTACGAATCCAACGACACGGAGATGGCAGACGTCGACGCAAAGGGACTTGTGCAACTGAATGATCTCGCAGGTGATGTGACCGTGATGGCTCGCTACCAAGGTCATGTCACGGTGTTCCAAGCCGACATTCCGCAAACAAACGCGACTCCGCATTCCTATCCACCACCACGCAATGCGGTCGACACGTTTGTTATCAAGAAACTCAAGTCGCTTGGCATCCCGGCATCGCCGCCATGCGATGACGCAACGTTCCTTCGCAGAGTAACACTGGACATAGCGGGTCGATTGCCAAACCTTGTGGAACTTCAGCGGTTTGAATCAGATGGCTCGGATCTCAAACGCGAGAACTTGGTTGACCGATTGCTGCGAAGCCCGGATCACGCGGATTACTTTGCTGGGAAGTGGAGCGCGATTCTGAGGAACCGACGTGGTGTCGGAGAACTGAAGTTCGCCAACATCGCTTTCCATCAGTGGATTCGTGACGGTCTTGCCGCAAACACTCCTTACGATGAGTTTGTGCGAGCAATCGTGGCTGGCTCAGGAAGTGTTGCGAGTCACCCTCCGGTCGCCTGGTATCAACAGGTTCCCGACACGAATCAACGGATCGAAGACGCCGCACAACTCTTTCTTGGACAGCGCATTCAGTGCGCGCGATGCCACCATCATCCGTACGAAAAATGGAGCCAAGCTGACTACACACAGATGGCGGCCTTCTTCTCGACGGTCAGCAAGAAGAGCGATGGGGATCCTGCCGAGCCGATCTTTTTTGCTCGCGTAGGTGGCGCGTCAGCCCGGCACCCCAAGTCAGGCAAAGCCCTCGCTCCGGTTGGTCTCGATAGCGAAGCCCATCCGATTGCTGCAACCGAGGATCCACGCAGTCACTTTGCGGAGTGGATGACCGACCCCAACAACCCGTTTTTCGCCAAATCGTTGGTGAACCGGTATTGGAAACACTTCATGGGGCGAGGACTGGTCGAGCCCGAAGATGACTTGCGCGTAACCAATCCGCCGTCCAATCCAGAGTTGATGGACGCGATGGCAAACCATTTCGTTCAATCAAACTACGATTTACGTGAACTGATTCGGCTGATCACAAACTCGCAAGCCTATCAGTTCAGAAGTGACACCAAAGTAGAGAATCTAAGCGATCGCAGAAGCTACTCGCGTTTCTATCCCAAACGCCTTCAAGCCGAAGTCCTGCTGGATTCGATTGACGAGATGACCGGAACGACAACTCGGTTCGCGGGAATGCCGCCCAACACTCGTGCGGTGGCACTGCCTGACAATGGATTCGATTCGTACTTCCTAAGCGTATTCGGCCGGCCCGCTGCCACGACTGCCTGCGAATGCGAGCGATCTCAACAGCCCAACCTCGCCCAGAACTTGCATCTGCTGAACTCCAACGAAATGCAAGGGAAGTTATCCAGCGACACTGGTCGAGCCGCAATGTCTTCGGCGGATGACACACGCACAGATGCTGACTTCATTCGCCAATACTATCGGATGGCATTCAGCCGCAATCCGACCGATCGCGAAACAAAAACCATGGAAAGTTACATCGTCAGCAAGCAGAATCGAAGACAAGCGTTGGAGGACATCCTGTGGTCCTTGATCAACTCGAAAGAGTTTTTGTTCAATCATTGATGATTGTTTTCGACCTGTCCACGAAGTGGTGCATTTGCGGTGAATTCCCTCCAGAGACTCTGCTTGGTCGCTTGGATCACGGTCTGTTCGGCCAGCCCCTCGGTAGCTCAACTGCCATCTTCGACGTTGCTGGCGCTATCGCGCAGCGGCGCAACGGCTGGCGAAACAGTCGATCTCTCGATTGCAGCAGCCACAAGCCAACAGGAAGCTCGGTCGCTTGTTTTCTCAGCCCCGGGAATTACCGCAACGCTGAAACGTGGCCCCGCGAAACCATTTTCGGATCAAACCGTTCCTCTCTACGGCCAGTTCTCCGTGAAGGTTGGCAACGACGTGTTGCCAGGACGCTATGACGTTCGCTTCCGTGGCCGCCACGGGCTGTCCAATCCACGAACCTTCTTTGTCAGCAATTTCAAAAGCGAAGTCATCGCGGCCAGCCATGATCAGCGGTCACCGAGTTCCTTGCCGTTAGATCAACTGCGGATCAGCAAAGCAACGCCTGCTGAGATGGATTACTTCGCGATCGACTTGACAGACAGTATTCCGTTGAGGATTGACCTGCTGGCACAGCGACTTGATTCACGACTGATTGGACAATTGAAACTCTACGACGCGGATTCGCGGTTGATCGCTTCCCATCGAGGAACTGACGGAATCGACCCAATCATTCGCACCGACACGCTAACCGCTGGACGATATGTCTTGGCGGTGCATGATTTTTTGTTTCGCGGTGGAGTTGA
Source organism: Rubripirellula sp. (assembly GCA_045110715.1). Classification (GTDB taxonomy): domain Bacteria; phylum Planctomycetota; class Planctomycetia; order Pirellulales; family Pirellulaceae; genus Rubripirellula. The sequence goes on along the minus strand of JBGCGI010000362.1, from coordinate 5,156 downwards.
GTATCACTATCAAGTGGTCGCCCAGAACATCGATTCCGCTCAGGAGTTGGTTCCTCTGCAATCCAGCGTTCATCAACTGCCCCTTCATACCAGCGTTCGCTCTTGCACCGTCCTTGAAGAGGGTTTTTCGATGCCGACGGATTCTCCCGCACCGAGCAAAATCGAAGCACCCGGTGAATTGGAAGAATGGTTCGCAAGCGATTTGACAGACAGTCAATTTGAGTTCGAAACGCAGCAAGGCGTTCGCTTGGCAATCGACGTGGTGTCCGATCGTTGGGGTGAACCGACCGATGCGCGAATGCAGATCCAGCGAGTCGAACCGCAGGAGTCGGGCGAGCCCAAACTGCACGAGGTCCTGAATGTGGATGACAGTCAAAACGTTGGCGACACAGCGATCCATTTGCGCAGCAAAGACCCAATGGCAATCTTCACTGCGCCAGCATCGTCAACGTATCGATTGACCCTCAGGGATCTTGATGTCGGCCAGACACTGCGTCCACGACAGCGCTTTTGTCTCCGCATTCGAGAACCGAATCCGGGCTTCGATTTGGTTGCTTATCGTGTCTACCCTCATCGCGATGCCAAACTCTCGAAACCGTTCGGAAGCAAATTGTTTCGCGGTGGCGCCGAAGCTGTTCGCGTGCTGGCAGTTCGACGTGACGGCTGGACTGGACCGATCAAGCTGACCGCCAACTTTACGGACATCGAACCGCGGGATCAGCAGATTCAAATTCACAGCCACGAAGCGACCATCGCGGCAAATCAGAACCAAACTCAGCTGACCATTGAGGCACCAGAGGATGCTTCCTACAGAATTCAGCAAGTTGAAATCGTTGGGAGCAGTGAGGACGGATCGATCACATCGACGGCAGTTCCTGCCACCGTTGTTTGGGGAACCGGCGGCAGTCGAAACTTCATTCGGTCGCGATTGTCGACGGGCCTACTGGTTGCCGTTTCTTCTGGAGATCTGGTGCCGCTCTCAATCAACCTGGGGCAAAACGCAGCGACGGAGGTAAAAAAAGGCGAAACGCTGAAATTGCCTATTGAGCTGACTCGGCGAGCGGGTGCAACTGCTAATTGTGTACTGCGGGCCCGTGATTTGCCGCCTGGCGCCAACTCTGCTGATGTGACGGTTGCCGCTGACAAAGATGCGGGAACACTGGAAATCAAGACGACAGCCAAGACAGTTTCTGGAACTTATTCGATGTGGGTGCAGTGCGAAACTAAAATCAAGTGGAAGCCCAACCCAGAAGCACTCCAGCGGGCCGAAACCTATCGGTCTCACCTTCAATCCCTCCATGACGATCCTGCTCAAGCTGACAAACGAGAAGCCATCAAGTCAGCGATTTCAAAGGCCGACAAGCAAGTCGAAGCGGCCAAACCGCAAGCGCAAGAAGTCGAGCAGACTGTCTTCCTTCCCTCCCCGACATTCACCTTCCGAGTAGTCGATCCATGATTCGTATCCGACTGATCGCATTCACTGCAGGAGTGGCATTGCTTGTCACATCGGCTAGTGCTGTGGAATTACCGCTGCCCGTCGCCGAGCTAAAACGAAGCGAACCGGTGGACTTCGCAAAAGAGATCATGCCAATTCTGAAACGCAACTGCGTGGCCTGCCATCACCAGAAGGAAGCCGAGGGCGGACTGAATCTTGAAACCATCGACGACATTCGCAAAGGTGGCGATAGCGGCCATGGTGTTGTCGCCAAGGATGTTGATGCGAGTTCACTGTTTGTGCGTGCCACTGGTGCAGAGGATCCTCTGATGCCGCCGGAGGACAACGATGTGGGCGCCAAGCCACTGACACCAGAAGAACTCGGACTGCTGAAACTCTGGATCGAACAGGGAGCCGATGGAACGGATCCGACCATGTCGGAGTCGATTCAATGGCAACCAATCCCTGAGTCCATCCGATCGATCTACGCGATGGACGTTTCTCCTGCGGGCCGCTTCGCGGTGTTCGGACGCGGAAATCGAATCGCGATGATCAACATGGACTCCTACGAGGAGTCTGCACCGCTGTTCGATCCAAGTTTGCAAGGACGGGTGGCTGACGTTGACTTGATTCAATCGATCGCCGTTTCGCCCGACGGCGGACGGATCGCGAGCGGCGGTTTTCGTACGGTGCGAATTTGGAAAAAGTCGCCCATAAGAATTGATCCAACAACAACACCGCTGTCGAAAGCCGCCGGCTTGGTCGCCGTGAACACGGACCAAAGCGTTGCCGTTCTTGTCAACGCGATCGGTGATCTCGAGGTCTGGGACCAAAAGCTCAATCAAAAAACGCGGGCACTGACAGGAAACCAAAATTCCGTGACCGGGCTTACGGTCGCTGCGGATCATGTGATCGCCGTAGGCGAAGCCGGTCGATTGATCTGCTGGAATTGGAAGAGCGGAAAGCAGATCGCAGTTTTGGAGACAGCGTTGGCACTTTCAGATCTAACCGCCTCTCCCGATGGAACCCAGATTGCAGCCATTGATTCCGACGGCAAAGCCAAACTGTGGCGTATCAACGTGGAGGCTGCTGCAATCGAAACGATGCAGGCGCATGTAGGCGGGATCAATGATGCCTCTGCAGTTGGCTTCACCGACAAACCCGCGCCGATGCTAGTGGTTGGAAGTCGAGCGGGCAGTGCTGCGATGATCAATCGTGCCGACAACAAAACGATTCGCAAAGTCAAACATGGTAGCGCAGTGGCGGCGGTTTCCATCTCCGTTGATCAAACGCGTTTGGTCACAGGCGGCCAAGATGGAAAGATCCGCATTTGGAATCTCGCAGATGGAAAAGAGGCCTGGACAACCGAAGGCGATCCCGTTGGAAGACTGAAGATGGCCGAAGCCAAACGCGACGCGGCAAGGCAAAAAGCGGTTGTCGACGCACTGAACAAACTGACGACGGAATTGGACAAATCGCTAACGAAGGAAACCGAAGTCCTGAAAAAGGCTGCTGAAGAGCAGAAAAAGGCGAACGACGCGTTGGCAGCCGAAAAGAAGAAACTTGCCGATGCACTTGCGGTTGTATCGGGAAGCGAAGCCAAGATTGCCAAAGCTGCGACTGACACAACTCAAGCTACTGCTGAAATCAAAACGGTCACCGCGAAGTTGGCTTCTGCAAAAACGAGTGCGGATCAACTTGCCAAGGAACTCGAAGAGCAAGCGAAAGCGTTGGCTGTCGTGCAACAAGCGGCGACGAAGGCTCAGACTCAAATTGATGCCTTCACCAAGCAGTTCGAGGAAGCCAAAGCCAACGCAGAAAACTTGCAAAAGGTAATCGACAAAAAGAAGGCCGCTATGAAGAAGGCTGGCGACGATGCCAAGGCTGCTCAGCTAGCGATCGACGCAGCGAATAAGTTGGTCGCCAGCGCGAAGGCGGTGTCGGAAAAGTCCAGCAAAGAATTGGTTGCACAGAAGAAGGCTGCGACCGACGCCGAAGCGGCGCAGAAAAAAGCAGAAACCGAAGTTGTCAAACGCAATCAGGTGCATGAAGCTGCGGCAAACGCTAAAAAGCGTGCCGAAGCGGCGATTCCAGCCCACACGAGCGAAATCGAGACGGAGTCACGTCGCCTTGCACGCCTGGATCAGAAGCTGACCAAACAGGTTCCCGCACCTGCTGTCGTTGACATGAAAACGGATGCCCAAAGCATCACCTCCGTTCATGCCGATGGAACGATCCGGCGCTATCGCCTGAGTGACGGACTGCCGATCCAGACCTTCCGTTCCACCGCCGGGCAGCTTCCATCCAGCCTCTGCCTGAGCGGCAAACTGATTTGCGGAAGCGGCGTCTCACAACCAGCACAACTTTGGTCAACGCAAGAAACCTGGAGCTTGGAACGCACGATCGGATCGCTGGAAGATCCATCGATTCTGAGCGACCGAGTCACCGCCATTGATTTTCGTCGCGACGGACTGACGATTGCGGTGGGAAGTGGCGCACCAAGTCGATCAGGCGAAGTCAAAGTGTTCGCGGTTGATTCGGGTCAGTTGGCTCGCGACTTTGGTCCGGTCCACAGCGACACGGTGCTCGGCTTGGACTTTTCCCCCGATGGCCAGACGATCGCCTCGGCTGCTGCTGACAAGACGATTCGATTGCTGAATGTCGCTTCCGGCAAACCGATCCGCTCCCTAGAGGGCCACACCCATCATGTGCTTTCACTCGCTTGGCAGGACGACGGTAAGACCGTTGCCTCGGCCAGCGCGGACCAAAGCGTGAAGGTTTGGAATACCGAGACGGGAGAACAGCACCGCACAATCAGCGGCTTTAGCAAAGAGACGACTGCGATCGCTTTCGTTCAAACCTCCAAGCAGATCGTGACGGCTTGTGCCGACGGCAACCTGCGTTTGTCAGACATCTCCAACGGCAAAACGATTCGCAACATGAATTCTGCTGGCGACTTCCTTTTCTCGGTGGCAGTCAGCCCCGACGGAAAGAAAATGCTCGCGGGAGGTCAGTCCGGCACGCTCAAAATCTGGACGCTTGCTGATGGCAAACTGGTTCACGAATCAAAGTGAACCGGTCGGCCATGCTGCACTTCTTCCAGGTACGAAGTGTTACTTGATTTCGAAGACAGCTTCCACTTCGACGGCAACACCGGTCGGCAGGGCAGCGAAACCGACAGCGCTACGAGCGTGGTATCCGTCGCCATCTTTGCCGTAGATTTCATGCACAAGGTCGGATGCACCGTTGATGACAAGATGTTGATCAGTAAAGTCAGGGGCGGAATAGACCATGCCAAGCAACTTGACGACGCGAAGATCATTCAATGTCCCGTGAGATGCATGGACGCTTCGAAGGATCTTCATCATGCAGTCCTTGGCCGCTTCGTAACCCTGCTCAACGGTCAAGTCTTTCCCCAACACTCCCTTCGCGTCACTGACGTGTCCGGAAGTCATCAGTAGGTTTCCGGTTCGGAAACAAAGGTTTAGATAGCCGGGGTCTTGAGGCTCAAGTGAGACGCCGAGAGAGATGGCTTTTTCCTGTGCAGACATGAGAGGCACTCATCAATGGAGGTGGGTAGTTGCGGGATCAGCGGAATTCTAGCAGCCAATTCCCAGCGGTGTGACCAGGGATTGAGCGTCGATTCGTAGGACGCTCGGCCGCCTGGCTTTGCGATTCAGGCACACAGCGATCAGGCACCGCGATCTTGTCAGAGCGAAGC
>JBGCGI010000361.1:0-3561 GCA_045110715.1 Rubripirellula sp. | reverse complement strand
CTTCAGCGATCACGGGTACTACAGTCTGCAAGCTGCCCATGTCGTCTAAGCCCAATCCCCGCCGGGCCCCCACTAATCGAAGAGCCGTATGCGGGAAAACCGCACGTACGGTTCGCAGGGCGGGGAGGCTCAAATCAATGAGCCTTCCCTACGCCTGACGTATAATTCTGCGTTGGATCGGCGGAGCGATCCACGACACTCGGGACATTACCTGACCAATCGTCGTTTACTCTTCGCTTGCGTCAGTGGAAGTCGAGTCATCATCTGCCGCTTCATTTGGCGACTCGCCTGCCGGACTTGGCTTGTCGGCTGATGCACCATCAGATTCTATAGCTGGAGGCGCTCCCTCTGGTGGAGTCACCACCACGCCATCAACCTCTTCGTCGATAACGTCTTCCTTCGGCACTTTCACAATCGCGACAAGCGTATCACCGTCATCGACGTTCATGATGCGAACGCCCTGAGTGTTGCGGCCGATAATACTAATATCGGTGGCCGCCGTTCTCTGGATCTTGCCCTTTGAGGTTATCATCAGCAATTCGTCTTCGTCGGTAATCGGCACGATACCAATCACAGGACCATTTCGCTTGCTCGCTTTGATATCCATCAATCCACCACCGCCACGCCGTTGTGTTCGATAGGATTGACTCGAGTTTGGCGAATCGGAGGAATCTGCGTCTGCATCAGAGGTTTCCGGCGTAGCCGAAGCATCGCTGTCGACTTCTTGACTAAGTGTGTCACCAGCGCCGAACCAAGTACGTTTTCCGTAGCCTTGCTCGCAAATGGTGAGTAATGTTGCGTCTGGATTCGTGACGACCATTCCGACTACGGAGTCGTCTTTCTTCAGTCGGATTCCCTTCACACCAGAGGTGTTCCGCCCCATGGAACGAGCGTCTGACTCGGAGAAACGAATCGCCTTGCCGCCAGCTGTGGACATCAGAACTTGGTCGTCGGGGCCGACCACGACCACGTCGACCAGTTCGTCACCATCGCGAAGCTTGATCGCGATAATACCGCCACGTTTGGGACGTGAATATGCATCCAGGGGCGTCTTCTTTACGAGTCCGTCTTTGGTCGCCATCATCAAGAAGTAACCGGGCAGATCAAAGTCACGCACCGCGACGCATTCGGCAATCTGTTCGCCTTCGTCTAGGTTCAACAGATTGACAACAGCCCGACCACGACTATCACGACTCAGCTGTGGTAAATCGTAAACCTTCTGCCAGTAAACTTTTCCGCGGGTGGTGAAGAACAACAAATACGCGTGCGTGCTGGCGACGAACAAGTGTTCGATTGGATCTTCGTCCTCAACCTTGGCACCCTTGATACCCTTACCGCCACGTCGCTGAGCACGATACGTTACCGAAGGTGTTCGCTTGATGTAGCCACGGTGGCTAATCGTCACGACCATCGTTTCTTCGGTAATCAAGTCGGCTAGGTCATAGTTGCCGATTTCCTCGTGGCTGATCTCAGTTCGACGGTCATCACCGAAGCGGCGTGTAACCTCCGCCATGTCATCCTTGATGATGTCAAAGATATTTTGCTGGTCGGACAGAATCTCGAGGTAGCCATTGATTTCCAGCAGCAATTCTGCGTGCTCGCCCGACAGCTTGTCCTGCTCGAGATTGACCAACTGCCCAAGTCGCATGGCCATGATGGCATCGGTCTGGACACTGGTGAGCGAGTAGGTATCCGACTCGCCACGTTCGCTTTGAAACTCTTTGAACCCTGGATCGCCCAGTGCTCGCTGCATCATCGACGCAGGAACTTCAACACCCATCAAGCGTTCTTTGGCTTCCGCCTGCGTACGACTTGAGCGAATGATTTTGATGATCTGATCGATGTCGGCCAGTGCGAGCAGCAAGCCTTCAACGGTGTGTTTTCGCTTGCGAGCGCGACCGAGCAGAAACTGCGTTCGGCGACGAATGACTTCAGCGCGGTGGCGAACAAACTCCTGCAACATCTCCTTAAGATTCAGCTCGCGCGGCTTGCCGTCGACCAGCGCCAGGAAGATAACCGAGAACGTGTCTTGCAGCGGGGAAAATTTGTACAGCTGATTCAGAACGATATCCGCATCATGCCCTTGCTTGATATCGATAACCAGGCGCACTGGCTCTTTAAGATCACTTTCGTCGCGGATCCCCGAGATACCCTTGATCTTGCCAGTACTTACGAGACCGGCGATTCGCTCGATTACGCGGTCACGAAACTGTTGGAACGGAATCTCTTTGACGACAATTCGCGTACGATTCTTGATCGTTTCGATCACGGTGCGAGCGCGCACCACAACCGTACTGCGGCCCGTTCGATAGCCTTGGCGAATCCCATATCGGCCGCAGATTATTCCGCCGGTCGGGAAGTCAGGCCCCGGGACAATCTCCATCAATTCATCGATGGAGATATCTGGATTTTCAACGAGAGCCGTAACGCCAGCGCACACTTCTCGCAAGTTGTGCGGTGGAATACTAGTCGCCATACCGACGGCGATACCAGTCGTGCCATTGATCAATAGGTTCGGAAACCGCGACGGCAACACGGTGGGTTCCGTGCGGACTTCGTCGTAGGTTGGCACAAAGTCAACGGTATCTAGCTTGATATCGTCGAGCATCATTGCCGCAGCAGCACTCAGACGTGCTTCGGTATATCGCATGGCCGCGGGTGGAAGGCCAGCGATCGAGCCAAAATTCCCCTGCTTGTCGACCAAGACCTGCCGCATGTTCCATTCCTGGGCCATACGCACAAGCGTTGGATAAATGACGGCTTCACCGTGCGGGTGATAATTACCGCTCGTGTCTCCGGAGATCTTAGCGCACTTAACCCGCTTGGCTCCAGGACCGAGATTCAGGTCGTTCATCGCAACCAAGATCCGCCGCTGCGAAGGCTTGAGGCCATCACGCACGTCAGGCAAAGCTCGGCTGACAATCACGCTCATCGCGTAAGTCAGATAGCTCTCGCGCAGCTCCGATTCGATAGGCTGATCGACGATGATCGTGCGATCACCATCATCTACTGCATCAGCATTGCCGCTTTCGTCACCCTGATTCTCATCCTGAGGCTCTTTGTCATCATCATTGGGAGGCACGTTCGACAAGCTAAAATTCCTTTGACGTTTTCTAGACAGACACCCTGGGAATCTTCGCCCAAATGAGCTCCGCTACTTAAGTGGAGCGCAAGTCTGCCTTCAGTTACCTGACCACCGACCCGTCGCATCGCCCACTGGCGAACTGCAAGCAGAACCGCGTTGCTAACGCGATTCAGAAGTGGCCTCGACGAGAAAAACGAACCTGGCGCACAAATCAGCAAGGGCGAACAAGCCGCCGTTAATGAAATCGTGGCCAAAACGACGGTTCAGGCCTGCAATGCGTTCATCGCATCCCAGTTTTTTCGCCAATTTCAACGCCCAGAATATACCAGCCGGCCTGGAATGCCACAACCGGCCACGCCGTTTCGAGCCGCGACGTAAGTTGTTTACACACAAACGTTTACGACGCGACTTTGGCAACTACCGGAGTCCTTGAGCTAGTGGCTTTGGATCCCACGAAAAGCGGGGCATTTTGGGCA
>JBGCGI010000360.1:0-11252 GCA_045110715.1 Rubripirellula sp. | reverse complement strand
AGCGATTCGTAACACCGAAACCAATGTTGAGAATCTCAATCAAAACTTGATTGAGCATCAGTTTTACTCCAAGCTCAAAGTGGTCTCGCAGGTTCAGGTCGATCAAGTCTTTCAGCAGTACCAGAACGGCCGACGCACACTGCTTGCTTCCCGCCAGAACTTGGTGACACAAGAAGATCAACTGAAGTTCTCGCTTGGCCTGCCTGCTTGGATCTCCTTCGAGATCGACGAATCGCTGTTGGAGCCATTTGAGTTGGTGGATCCAGAGCTAGTGGAACTGCAAGATGAGGCTCAAAACCTGTACGAAGCGATCGTTCAGTTCCTGCCACCAGCACGAGCTCCTACGGAAGACCTCGAAGCGTTCTACGAGCACTACGATCAACTGCGTGAGCGAGTTGCAGAAATCATGCCGAGCGTCGAATCCGACTTGGCTCGTTGGCAGGATCGATTGGCAGACACCAACAACTCGCAGTTCAATAGCGACGACCAGTTAGATTTTGACCAACAGAAGCAACTTGCACAGCGCATCGAAGCCAGCTTGGCAGAGCTCCATAAGAACCTCGATGACCGGCAAACATTCAACCAGAAATTGCGTGAGAGCCTCGAAGACTACCGCCAGAATCCGCCCCAAGAATCCAACCAGAAGGCCAGCAAGTCGATCGAGGAGATCCTCGAGAGTGTTGATTCGTTTGAAGACATCACACTGGACGATATTCTTCCGAACGAAAAGGATGACACGGCAATCGCTGCATGGAAGGCGATGGAAACAGCAATCGGACGTCAACTGCGAGAAGAGATCGCGGAGCTCTACGTCGCCCAAACGCAGATCAAATTGTTTTTGATCGATATCGAGCCGCGTGAAATCCGATCCGAAACCGCGATCACATTTGCGCATCACAACCGCCTTGACCTGATGAACAGCAAAGCGATCGCGGTCGACGCGTTTCGACGAGTCGAGGTTGCTGCCGACGCCTTGCAGAGTGACTTGAATGTGACCGGCCAAGTTGCTTTGGGCAGTGACACAAATTCGAACAGCCCCTTCAAGCTCGATTCTGCCAACAACCAATACAACGTTGGGGTTCAATTTGATGGACCATTGAACCGATTGAACGAACGTAATGTGTACCGGGCTACCCAAATCGCTTACCAGCAAGCAAGCCGCAACTACGTTGCCAACAAAGACCAAGTCGCCAACGAAGTGCGTTCGGTACTGCGAAGACTGGAGCTGAGTCGTGTGAACTTTCAGATCGCCCGACAGCAGGTGGTAGCCGCCACCCGGCAAGTGGATCAAGCACAGATCGATCTCCGGCGCAGTTCCCAGGCCGATGCGAATTTGACGATCATTTTGCTTCAGGCTTTGGAAGGCATGTTGGACGCCAAGAACAGTTTGATCGCCAACTGGGTTGAATATCGCCTGCAAAAGATGCGACTGTTTGCTGCTTTGGAAATGCTGTACCTGGATGACGACGGGCAGTGGATCAATCAAGACTCCGGCTTGGAAGTTTTGGAGAATTATCAGTCGATCGACCCCGAGTACTTCCCCGCACAGTGGTTTGGCTCCGTCGCTACGGATGTCCCGCAGGTCGTTCCCCTTGAGCTGATGCCTCTGGAACCGGCTCTGCTTGAGTCAGCCATCGAAATCAACGAACTGCCCGACGCACCTGAACTTCAGCCCAAAGCTGGGGGTTGAGAGATGATCCAAACTCGCTTCTGTCGCCACATTTCCAGCTGATCGCTTGCTGCTTGAGTTAAAATGACAACTGAAATCGCCGAAGTGTGAGCGAACTGTTTGAACCATCTCGTGTGCGTCTTCTTGAATTTAGCACGGTCCAGTTAGGGGAAATTTTCGATGAAGAAGTTCTTGAACTTCGCGATCGTCATCGCAGTTCTATGCGGTGTTGGATTCGGCCTCACCAAGATCCCGGGACTGCTTGGATCGAGCGAGGAGAATTCGGAGATCAGTTCAACTTACTTGGTTCAGCGCCGGACCATTGAGGACCGCGTTGTCGAGCGTGGGACCATTGAGAGCCAGAAAACAGTCTTTGGAAAGTGCGAAATCCCTGGCCGAAACAAAATCACGTTCATTGTCGCAGAGGGCACCGAAGTCAAGAAAGGCGACAAAGTTGCCGAGTTCGAGACGACAGAGATCGACAAGGAAATGAAGGAGAAGGAAGTCGAGATCAATGACGCGAAGGGAAAACTCGACGAAGCCGTTCAACTGCTTTCGATCAAGGAAGACGAAAACGCCACCAACATCGCAGCTGCAAAACTTGCCTACGACATCGCAGACATTGAGCTGCAGAAATATGAGGAGGGAGACTTCGAATCCGAGGTGGCAGACTTGAAACGCGCGATCAAGGAAGCCGAAGCCGAACTCGAGAAAGTTCGCGATGAGAAAAACAACATCGAAATTTTGGTCAAGAAGGGCTATCGAACACCACAGCAACTGCTGGAGTATCAACTCCGTGAGCAAAATTTCGAGTTCCAAGTCGAGCGAGACGAGCAAAAACTGAAAGTGCTGGTCACCTATGATCGCAAAAAGAAACTGATTGAGTTTCGTGGCAAGCTCGAAGAAACCGAACTCAAGTTCTCGCGTGCAAAGAAAACGGCGGAGGCAGAAACGGCAAAAGCAAAGGCCGCCATCGCCAGCGCGGAACGAGGTGTAAAGATCCTCGAACAGCAACTGGATGCGCAACGCAAACTTCGCGAGAAGTGCACGTTGATCGCGGAACAGGATGGTACGGTCGCCTATGCGAACGAACGCTGGTACGACCCGTCCGAGCGAATTCGCGAAGGAACCGAAATGTATTCCGGTCGCAATGTCTATTACTTGCCTGACATGACCAAGATGCAAGTCAAAGCAAACGTCCACGAATCAGTGGTCGACAAGATTGAGGCAGGTCAAAAGGTTGATATTCGCTTGGACGCGTTTTCCGACCGAAAAATGAAAGGCACGGTTTCCAAGGTCGCGGGAATGGCGGCGAGCAGCTATTCCAGCGTCCAGAATTACGAAACGATCATCGTCATCGACGAATTGCCCAAGGAACTCGCCATCAAGCCTGGCATGACAGCAGAAGTCGACATCTTGGTGGGCACCTACAAGGACGTGATTTCTGTCCCCGTTGGCGCGATCACCGAGCACTTCGAGCGTTCGTATGTGTATCCCGTCAGCGACGGAAGAAGCGAACGCAAAGTGGTGGAAACGGGCCGCTCGACGCACTCGTTTGTCGAGATCAAGGAAGGACTGGCCGAAGGCGACGTGGTCGCGCTGGATGCCTATCAGCTTGGCGTTAGAGATTTCGCGGACTCAGAGAAAGACGCTCAGCAGGCTCCCGCTCCAGATGCTTCCCGACCAGGTCCGCAAGCCTGATGATCAGCATGTTCCGAAGATTCCGAGCCATGTTTGGCACGTCGATTCGCGGCGTGCTGATGCACAAGTTGCGATCATTCCTGACGATTCTGGGCCTGGTGTTTGGTGTCGCAAGTGTGATTGTGATGTTGGCCGTTGCCGAAGGAGCCAGTCGCCAAGCACAGAAGCAAATCGAAGCTCTCGGTGTCAACAACATCATTCTGCACAGCAAGCAGCCAAGCAGTACCGATTCGGATATCAACTATCGATCGTTCGAGCAGAACTTCGGGCTCACCTACAGTGACCTGCGACGGATCGAAGAAACGATGACGGATGTCACGAGCGTGACGCCACTGCGAGAGTTTCGCCAGGAGGCTCGCTACGGAGCTCAAGCAATTGATGCCCGCATGGTTGGTGTGTACCCGAGCTACTTTGGAACCAATAAAATCAAGATTGTCCGGGGTCGTTCGCTTGAACCTTCCGATCTGAAGCGTCGGTCCAATGTCTGCGTGATCGGAGAGGACATTGCGAAAAAGGTCTTTCGCGGAATGGACCCGATCGACAAATCCATCCAAGTGGACAATCAACACTTCTTTCGGGTTGTTGGTGTCCAAGATTACAAAACGCCGTCCGCTGGAATCGGATCGAGCTTGTCGGCTTCGGATCAGAACCAAGACATCGTGATTCCGCTGACGACAGATCGCAGTCGCGTTGGTGATGTGATCACAAAGCGACAGCAAGGCAGTTTCAGTCGGCAGCGCATTGAAATCAGCCAAATCACCGTCGGCGTGATCGATCGCCATCACGTCAAACCGATTGCTGCGGCGTTGCAGGGCTTGCTGGCGAAGTATCACCCCAAGGACGACTACGCGATCACGATTCCCTTGGACCTTTTGGAGCAGGCGCAAGCGACGCAGAGGATTTTCAACTTCGTGCTTGGTGCGACCGCCGCGATTTCACTGCTTGTCGGTGGAATCGGGATCATGAACATCATGTTGGCCAGTGTCAGCGAACGGACTCGTGAAATCGGTATTCGCCGCGCGCTGGGTGCAAAACAAGCAGATATCATCTTCCAGTTCCTGATTGAAACGGCGTCCCTGTCGCTGTTTGGCACTGCCATTGGTGTCGTGATTGGCTTGGCCGCCCCGTCGCTCGTCGCGTATTTATCCGGCATGGAAACGGTCGTCACGGTGTGGTCCGTCGTGATCGCTTCGGTCGTTTCACTCGCCGTTGGAATCGTGTTTGGAATCTATCCAGCGAGGCAGGCTGCCAAACTCAATCCGATCGAAGCTCTACGTCACAGTTAGACCACGCCAGCTTCCCACATACCGTCCGCTCAGTCGCTGTTTCGGTTGAATCGATCGTAGAGCCGCACCAGATCGCAAGCCTTGCCAAACCGCCGTCGCAGCGACGGAATGTCTGTATCCAAAATCTCGTTTCCGCGCAGCCTCAGATTCTGTAACTGATCGATCGCCTGTGAATTTACCAGTGTCCGAGTTCCCACACTCGTGATTCGGTTGAAGGCAAGATTCAACCAAACCAGTCGACCGACGAGTTCGGGGTTGGAAACCAGCGGGGCGATGCCTTCGTCGTCCATGCCGATCGCCTCCAAATCCAGGGCGCAGAGCGAGGTAAATCCCTGACTGTCGCCTAACGCTCGAAGTAACCCGTTACCCAGTTGGTTGCCGTTGAAACACAACGCGCGCAATTTCCCTAGTGTTTGCAACGTCTCGATCAGTGGCTTCATTTGCTGCGGAATCTCTTCGTAAAACTGAAACGTGATCTGCACGGCACGCTCCAGCGGCCGCCAACGTTGTATCGAGCCCACGGTTTCCTCTGCAGACGTAAACCGAAACCGTCGAACCAGCGGTGCGATCGTTTCCAAGTCCTGAACCACTTTGAAGTTCTCAGGGTTGAGACTGACTCCGTCAATGTCACCGCAGCGAAACTCAATCTGCGAATGTCTCAGTCCACGGTCGAGCAGCTTGCTGGCCCACGTTTCAAAGTGCTCCCGAAGCAAGGCATTGCTGCGCTGGGTAAGACGCTCAGCATGTTCACGCTCTGCGTCCAAGATTGGATGCGGGAGGGATGCCAGTTCACATTGAACTCGAATGAACTCGCCTCGTGGATCGCCGCGTTCATCCAACCAATCCGCATAGATCAACCGTGCATCCAAGTCCTCGACATTTCCAATGATCTCGCGCAGGATGTTCGGCTCTTCCAGCATGCTTTGATGGCTCCCGTGGATGAATCAGCTGACCATGATCTTTCGCATCCATGCCATTGCCGATTTGGCAATGCGAGGATGCAGGACATCCGGATGTCCGCCAATCACGATGCTCGTAGCGTAACGTTTCCCTTCCGGAGAGACCACGATCAGCTGGACGTCCGAGTCTGGCTCCGGCGCATCGCGGTCTCGGTCAACGGGCGGATAGGCATCCACCATCAGCAACCAGTCGGCGTGGAAACGCGACTTGGCGGATTCGACGGCAGAAGTTTCGTCGTCCGTGTCGAACATTCGTTGCAAATCTGCTTGGACAGCCAGCGACAAGCCACCTCGATACGAAGAAGTCTCGCCCAAAGCGGCAAACCAGTTTCCCAAAGGCGCTGCATGACCAAACTCGACAACCATCAGAGACTGCTCTCGCTCGCGAAGCATGTCATCGATCGCGTGGTGCTGCTCGAAACTTTCGCCATCTCCAAAGTAGAATTCGGAAACGAGTTCCATGATTTCGTCGCGGGTCCCACGGATCATCGTATCGCACTGTGAATCGGTCTCGCCCGTTGCCGTGATCCGCAGGGAGATCGTGGCGGTCCCAACTGTAATGCCGACCCGCGGTTGCCGATCACGCGAGGTCATGTCGCCAAGCCGACGCTCCATGTCGCTTTCGCCAGTCCCAAAAAATTTCATCACCGAGTGTTTGATCGTCAGCGCGTTGCCTGACTGCTGCAGGATTCGTGGCGCAACGGTTTCGTCGAACATTCGTTTCATCTCTGCCGGCACGCCCGGAAGAGCAAAGATCCGACTGCTGCGACTGTCACCATTTCGAGCAACGACCAAGTCCACTCCTGGCGCGGTGCCCTGTGGATTGAATACCTGCTCGCTACCGGGCGGGAACATTGCTTGAACACGATTGCGTGCTGGCATCTCACGATTGCGGCGTGCAAACATGGCCTGGATGTGCTGCATCGCTGATTCACGAAACTCAAGGTCTTCGCCGATCACCCCGGCGAGCGCCTCTCGGGTCAAGTCATCTTGAGTTGGACCGAGTCCGCCAGTGCTGACAACGACGTCAACGCGCTCAGCAGCGATGCGAAAAACGTCAATGTTGTCTTGCAGCGTGTCGCCAACGGTGCTGTGAAAAGTGACGGCAATTCCTAATTCACCGAGCCTTCGACTTAACCATTGTGCGTTCGTATCCAGTCGAGCCCCGCTGGTCATTTCGTCGCCGATGGAGACGACTTCAGCGGTCAGTTGCGGTTTGGCTTGCGGCGGGTTCGTCATTTCGATCGTTTTGATTGTCTGGAGATGTTTCGGCGGGTGAATCGGCAGCGGCATCGAAGCTCGACCTGCGATTCTTGCTGTTCATGATCAGTGACCGCCGCTGGCCAAGGATCAGCACGCGATTCTTGAAGTTCTCGTTTCGCTCCAAGAACATGCTCTGCTCAAGCCAGCGAGGCCGCTTTTTGTCATTCGGCTTGATTTCAAAGTACCACCAAACATGTGCCCCTTCGGCTTGGCGTCCAACCCAACGATAGCGACATGCGTCGAGTTCATCCTTCTTCGGTCGTTCAGCGATTCGAATTGCGTTTCGCACGTAGGGCAGAGCCCAACTTTGAACATCGCCACTACCTTTCGACTGACGCTTCAACCATTGTTCGTCCAAAGCGTCCAGCCGCAAGGCAACTTCCAAATGGTTCTTATCCGCATCCCATTCCACCTCAGCAACGGTCTCATGGACTGGATGAAGGAGTGCAACGAGCAAAAAGATGGGCATGACACACGTGAAGTCGATTGGGATGAAAGGCAATCGCGACAGTTTACCGTAGGAGGCCGGTCAAGCATGCTGCGAACGCCCTTTCGCCAGCAAGAGTCTTGGATTTTTCCAGCGCAAGCGCCGACCGTTCGCGTATTGCGGGTCGCAAAACGGGCAGCCCGAAAATCTGGCTGGATCAAAACGGCTAGCATGAATTTGGAAAAGTGTTGTCCCTGGGCAGCGTTGTGTCCGTGTATTCTCTCGCGAATTGATCACAATGGGCGGGCAGCGCGTTAGAGGTCGATACGATCAGTTGCTCGAATATTCACTCCACTTGAAATCCAGTATGCCCTCGTCGCCCGAACTTTTACTATCACTGCCTCCCCGCATGTGCGAACAGATCGCCGAATGCGAGCCGGTAATCGCTGAGCAGGCCTTTTACGCTCATGATCCCATCGATTCGCAACTTGGCTCGGGTGCTGGTACGGCCTACTTGTTGCATCAAGCATGGTTGAATGCGAATCAAGGGGACGCCAGCGAGGAGACGGTTGCTGACTGGCTTCGCGCGCGACAGCGAATTGTGATTCACGGTGGCGGAGAAAGTCGGCGGCTGCCGGCGTATGCAGCAGCAAGCAAATTGTTCATTCCCATTCCAACACTGCGCTGGTCCTGTGGCCAACGTTTGGGGCAAACGCTGCTGGATCTGAACAAACCGTTCCTCGATTCAGCCCTGGAAGCGGCTGGAGAGAATCCTCGCGTGATGATCGCAAGCGGGGATGTGTTGCTGCGTTCGCGCCGACCAATCTCGGGTCTGCCCGAAGCAGACGTCGTCTTGTTGGGCATGTGGGCGGCGCCGGAAGTCGCGTGCAGCTACGGGGTCATGTTTGTCGACAGGAGCGACCCGCAACGGCTAAAGACGTTTCTTCAAAAACCGAATCCCGATGTGATTCGCGAACGATCCAGAGACAGCGCTTTTCTGATCGACATTGGAGCTTGGCTACTCAGTGAGCGAGCGGTGAACTGTCTGATGAAGAAGTGCGGTTGGGATGATGCTCGCTCGCAGTTCCTGGATCAAATCCCTGGAAGCTATGATCTGTATGGAGATTGGGCCCTTCACCTTGGGGACGACGCACAGCAACCAGACGATGAAGTCTCCGAACTCAGTGTTGCGGTTGCTCCGGTGATCGAAGGTGAGTTCTATCATTTCGGTAAGACATGTGATGTGATCGAGTCGATGTACGATTTGCAAACGGTTGTCAGTGATCAAACCGAGTTGGGCATCGTTCCTTCACTGGCCCAGCCCCGACAATTCATTCAGGATTCCACGTTTGGAGTTCCCGTCCGTCGCCAGCAGAACGAGTCTTTGTGGGTCGAGAACTGCTCGATTCCCTCAAGCTGGAAAATCAGCAAGCGGCATATGTTGACGGGCGTTCCGCAGAATGATTGGGAGCTCGAGCTGTCGGAAGGGGTTTGCCTCGATTTTGTGCCGATCGATCAAACGGAGTTTGCGATCCGCGTCTACGGGTTCACCGATGCATTCCGAGGGCCGATTGGAGACGTCACGACGAAATGGATGGAGCAGCCTGCGCCGGCATGGTTTGAACAACGCGGTATCGATCTTGCCGACGCGCGAATCACTGCGGATTGCGATTTGCAGCAAGCAGCCATCTTTCCCGTGATCGATGAATCGGACCTGAACGCAGAGTTCATTCAGTGGCTGGTCAGTGGCAGACACGAGGATCAAGACAGCTCGCAGCATCGCGACCGTTGGATTGCGACGCAGCGACTTTCGGCGCGCGAGATTGCTCACCGCGGTAACTTGGTTCGCACGTATGCCCAGCGAGAGAAGTCGCGAGAAGCGGTCCTGCCTGTAATGGCGTCTCATGCCAGGAACAGTGTGTTTTACCGTTTGGATTTGGCACATGCGGCAGTGACTTTTGCGCGATCCAATTCGCCCATTCCTGAACCGATTGACAAGACAGAAGATCTGATGCTGGCGGTTCATAACCGCATTTTTCGCAGCGAGGTCATGAAGAACCGCGGAGAGGGTGGATGGCAGCAAGAGCAGGAAGAAAGCTTCCGATTGCTTGAACACGCGATCGTGTCGTCGTATCAACACGAACCCGTTTTGCCCAAGTTCGTTTTGGCGGATGATCAGATCGTTTGGGGCCGCAGTCCTGCTCGCATTGATATCGCAGGCGGTTGGACCGACACACCACCGTATTGCATTGAGCATGGTGGCAGCGTCGTCAACATCGCACTCGATCTGAACGGACAGCCTCCGATACAGGTTTTTGCGCGGCGGTCCAAAGAACGCGTGATTACCGTTCGGTCGATTGACCTGGGAATCAGCGAAGTCCTGACCACCTACGACGACGTCGGGAATTACCGGGGAATCGGCAGCGGTTTTGCAGTCGCCAAGGCAGCACTTGCGCTATGCGGATTCCATCCCGATTTCAACGGTGGAGTGTTTGAGACGCTTGGAAAACAATTGGATGCGTTCGGCGGTGGCATTGATCTTTCGATGATGGCAGCGATTCCGAAGGGCTCGGGACTCGGTACCAGCAGCATCCTATCGGGAACGGTTTTAGGTTCACTGAATGAGATCGGTAGTCTCGGCTGGGACGTGCAGTCGATCGCGGCACGAGTGAGTGCGGTTGAGCAAATGCTTGGGAGTGGCGGTGGCTGGCAGGATCAGTTTGGCGGGCTGTTGCGTGGCGCCAAACTGATTCAAACGCGGCCTGGCTTGAGTCAACTTGCTTCGGTCAGGTGGTTGCCAGCTGAATTCTTCACGGGCCCCGAACTGACCGCGCGGTCAATGTTGTATTACACCGGCATCACGCGGGTTGCCCACGATGTGCTGGGAGAAATCGTTCGCGGGATGTTCCTGAATGACCCGGCGCGATTGTCAATTCTGGGTCGGATCAGAGAGAACAGCTCGGACTGCTTTGACGCGGTGCAGCGATCTGATGTGTCTTCTTTCACCGGGACAGTTGCAAAAAGTTGGGAGCTCAATCAACAGCTGGATGTCGGCACGAACCCTACCGAAATACATGAGTTGATTGAACACATCCAGCCACACCTGTCGAGTTGCAAGTTGGCGGGAGCAGGCGGCGGTGGCTTCCTCTATCTGATCGCCAAGGATGTTCAACACGCGCAGTTGCTGCGACGAGAGCTCGAAAACAACCCACCAAATCCGCTCGCGCGCTTCGTCGACATGTCGCTCTCGGCAACCGGACTACGGGTGACGAAGAGCTAGGGTTTTGAGAAAGCACTAGCGAGGTAGCAATGCCGAAACGGCTTCCGCGTATCGCTTTCCAAGTGTGAGTTGGCTGGCAGCATCGAAGTGAGTGCCTTCATCCCAGGTCGTCAAGTCTTCGGATGAAACCAGTCCGGTGTTCTCGCCCTTGGTCCCCACGGTGCGGATCGCAGTTCGCACACCGTCGCGTTTTCCGTTGTCGAACACTTCGCCCACGACAACGGGAAGTCCAGGGACTTTAACGTCCTCGCGAACGCGATCAATGAACTTCTCGAGTCGTTCTTGGTAGACGTTGGCCGGGGACTTGGAATCCGACTCGCCTTGATGCCACAGCAGGGCTTGGATCTTGTAACTGTCACCACGTTGATCGAGTTTCCCAGTCGCGATCTTGATCGTTTTGATGAAGTCGCGATAGCGGGTTCCCTGAGTTGAATCGTCTCCGTGAGTGCCAGGGTTCCAGTCGACCCGCAAGCTTGAACCGCCTTTGGATCCCTTGATCAAAGCGAGCTTCTTTTTCGGGTTGGCGGCCAGCATCGCTTTGGCGAAACCTAGTTCTGGTCCGAAAGTTGACGAAGGCAAACCCGTCTTATGCTTCGGCGGAATACTAAATCCCGGCGCAAGCGGTTTCCATTCATCGCTGGAAGTTGGCATGTTTCGATAGAAAATG
>JBGCGI010000359.1:0-10200 GCA_045110715.1 Rubripirellula sp. | reverse complement strand
GCCAAAG
The DNA here is from genome assembly GCA_045110715.1 of Rubripirellula sp. Lineage (GTDB taxonomy): Bacteria > Planctomycetota > Planctomycetia > Pirellulales > Pirellulaceae > Rubripirellula. The sequence continues at coordinate 10,193 of JBGCGI010000359.1, read as the reverse complement.
CGTGGCGGACGTGAACGAGTCCAAAGTGAACGTGACGTGCCTCATCGTTGCGGGCGCGGCGTACCACCTCGGCCGTGACTTCGTCTGGAGCGTGATCTTCGATGAACGTCAGCAGATCAATAAACGTTCCTTCGCCCAGAACGGAAAGGAGAAACGCGGCCTCCGTGAAATCTTCTAACTCCAGCAGCGATAGTAACGACTGGGAGGTGGTGGCGGACGAAACTCCTAAACCACCGCCGCCCGCACGTGCTCGCTTGAGAAATACGTCAATGTGTCGAGCTTCGTCGGCCATTTGTGTGGAAAGGAACATCGCCGTTTCAGCGTATGCTGGGTGAATGCGAGAAATGAATTTCGATGGCAGGTAGAGTGCTGACAGTTCATTCTCAGCCAGGAAAGTAAAAACCTGACCGATGGCTCGCTCCAAGGTATCGGGCAGTTTCGGAACCTTGTTCCATGGAATATCAGTCATCGCATTCCATTGAGAAGAAACGGCCTGATCGTACAGCTTGGCAACTTCCGGTGGCGCGGTGTGATCACGGTCAAGCAACGTAAATGGATAGCGCGGGCCCCCCGGTTCGACCTGCGCGCCGCGCGGAGCAAATCCACTGGAGGGATCCGCTTGGCGGGGCATCGGGATCGATTTCAAAACAGTCTTTCATCACCTTTTCCAATTGTGGCGTCATCGGAACGCGTCGTGTTGTACGCTGTCCTCTAACGCGTTTGCGTTCACGTGCGGTAAAGAAGTGGGTCACGAAATCAAAATCCGACTTTCGTGAACGCAGCAGTTCGCTTCGGCGGGCGCCCGTGTAGGCGGCGACGGCGAACATTGGGTAAACGCACGCGAGTTGTGATTGCGATTTCACGTGCTGCAGTAGTTCTTCCACTTGCAAGCTTCGTAAATACAAGCAGCCCCACAGTGCTTCCGCGTCGCTTCCGGTTATCGAGTCGCAATTGATTTGCCGTTCGATTTCTTCCCAGGTTTGAAATGGCGGTTTTTCATCGGTCTTGGGCAGGCGAAGTCCGCGATTGGGAAATGTGCCCGTGACGAGCGGTTCCGTTTCAGCCCAGCGCCAAACGGTGCCAAGCGTAACGATTTCTTTGCGGATCGTGGCGGCGGATACCGGCGTCCGTTGTTGCTTGGCTTTGGGGGCCGATTTGTCGACAATGTACTGGGTTGTCTCGGTTGCTCGCTTGTTGATGTATCGTTGCAGATCCTGCTTGGTCAGCTGCTGGATCTTGAATCGAGCTTTGAAAACTCGGATCAGGTGGCGTTGATGAAGCCGCATCGTCTTCATGGTTGATTCCTCCAGGGTTCCGGCGGGCATCGTGTCGAAGAACTTGTCGAACAAGTCTTTCAGCGTGATGGCAGGGACACTTGGCGTTTCGGCCTTGGTGTCGGCTTGAACTGGTGCCTGCTTGGGCTTTGGGTCGGTTTTGCCATCGGCCATCACGAAGTCGATCACCGCAGCACCATCGGGGAGCGAAATACGACCTCGGCGGAGCAGATTGATTGTCTCCTGGATCTCGTCACGCCGAGCGACTGCAGTCGATTCGACCTTGGTGCGAAGAGATCGCTTGTAACGTTTGCCGTCGATGCGGCAGACGATGTGGAAGGTACCGGTGGGTTCTAGCTGTAATGACGCCATGGGGCTGGACTCCGTAAAAGGGATATCCGAAGCCTAGGGAACGTCCGCAGGCTTCGACCAGCGATGCAAAGCCAATGGAAAACCAATGATGTCACTTGTTTTGTCACTTGTTGAAAGTGACACGAAAAAAGGGCTTTCGCTCAATGAGCGAAAACCCTGCAATTTCCCGAGTGCGGATGAGAGGACTTGAACCTCCACGCCCGTGAGGGCACTAGAACCTGAATCTAGCGCGTCTGCCAATTCCGCCACATCCGCTCGTGTTTTTTGGGACATTTTTTGGCAGGCCTGAATTGGCTCTGCTTGTTGGCATTGTCCCGTTTTGCCCTGCGTTTCGGTGTTTAGATGATGGACATCCGTCGTCGAATTCCGAGCAAGAGGAGAGAATATCGAGTCCCTGGCCCGCTCGCAAGCCGCATTGTTATTGAGTCATCCGACTCAATCCGTCAGACTGATCGCTTGAGGTGGAGCCTCGCATGCACTTGCGTTTAACACACAGAGCGCTCGTTTCGCGCTCCATCGATCTCCATTTTCTCCGCGAATACACAGCTCGGTTTCTTAGGACAGGACGATATGCGACTTCATTGTTTGGGTACCGTCGGCTATCACCCCAATGACGACCGCCACACCTCCTGCTATTACCTGCCCGAATCAGGCATTTTGCTCGATGGTGGCACGGGGGCGTTTCGTTTAGCGAAGCTGATCGAAACTGACACGCTGGATGTGCTGCTGAGCCACGCCCACCTGGATCACACGTTCGGGCTGACGTTCCTGTTGGACGTCTTGTTCGAGCGTCCAGTCGAGCGACTGCGGATCTGGGCCGAATCCGACAAGATCGCAGCCATCCGTGACCACCTGTTTCATGAACTGATTTTTCCCGCTCCGCTGAATTGCGAGTGGATGCCGATCGACGATCAGAAAGAGTTCGAGATCAATGGCGTTCAAATTGCCTGGAGACCGCAGGACCATCCCGGTGGCAGCGTCGCGTACCGACTGGATTTTGAATCAGGCAAACGACTGGTGTATGCCACCGACACAACCGGCGACACCAGCGAAGAGCATGCTGAGTGGAGTCGTGATGCCGACCTTCTGATGCACGAGTGTTACTTCCGAGACAGCGCCGAAGAATGGGCGATCAAGACCGGCCACAGTTGGACAAGCCGCGTCGCCGACGTTGCGAAGGCCTCCAATCCGAAGAAGCTGTTGTTGACCCACATCAACCCGCTGGAAATGTCGGATGACCCTGTCGATTCGGACGTCATTCGCAACAGCATCGACGGCGAAGTGATCTTGGCGACTGACGGACTATCGTTCGATTTCTAGAAGTTCGCACTGCGATCGTCGATTGGACGCACCGCCGGTCACAGCAGACGGCAACCTCCCGCGTGAGCAGCCACTGTGTTGCATAGGCTTACTGGTCTACGCCCAGACATGCTGATGCAAGCCAGTGCAGTCGTTTCAAAGGTGGCATCGTTGGTCCCGAGGTATCCTGGTTGGTTCTGTTTAGGGGGGCTGATCCCGGTGAAAACCGGCTTGCTCTGCGGAACTTAGGTCCTCGGTCGCGGTTTCAACAAGAAGAGGTAGAATGTGGGCTTGGTCGTCATGCCCGCCTCAGGCACTTGATAAGGAAAGGTTCGCTTGGCTGTCAGTGAATCGACTGCGCTGCGATATCAACAGTCCGATCCGGACGTTCGTTTGATGCTGCGCGTGCGGGAAGACGACGCGAGTGCTTACGCAGAACTGATGGAACGGTACCAGGCAAGACTCGTGCGATTGATGTACACGATCGGACCAAGACGTGACCTCGCCGAAGATCTCGCGCAAGACACTTTCCTGCGAGTGTGGCGTGCTCGCAAGACCTACCAACCGGGGGCAAAGTTCTCCACGTGGTTGTTCACGATCGCTGGCAACGTGGCCCGCAATGCCGCACGGACTTTGGGCCGACGACATGAGGTCAGCGAGGTCGATTCGCCGCGAGGTGGCGATTCCCACAGCAATCCACAACTGCTGGCAGCAACGGCTCTCGAAGCTAGTGGGCTGATGCCAACTCGCTTGGCGGAGGACACCGAGCGAGCGGAAGTCGTTCGGGCAGCGGTTGCAACGCTCAGCGAGCGACAAAGAATGGCACTGATGCTGTCCCGTTTCGAGCACATGAGCTACATCGAAATCGCAGAGACGATGGACCTCACCACCAAAGCAGTCAAGTCGCTGCTCAGTCGGGCCAGGGTGAATCTGAAAGAAATCTTACAACCGTACTTGGACACCGGTGTGGTTCCAGTCGACGCAGCCGAGCCAGATGCAGCACAACAAGGTGAGGTGGAGAAATGACCAGTGCCGCTCTATCGGATGATGCTCCACTTGATCCAGACGACGAACTGTTGGTCTCTTATTTGGACGGTGAACTGGACCGTCAGGAGCAGACAAGCCTCGAGACACGCTTGCTCGGGGACGAGCATCTACGTTCGCGATTGCAGCAATTGCAGACCGGATGGGATTGCTTGGAAGACTTGCCTGATCCAGCGCCAAGTTTGAAGCTCGTCGAGTCCACTCTTGAGTTGGTCGTTGCAGACATCGTCAAACAAGCTCCGCCAAAAGTTTCGACATGGAGTCGTTGGCGCTATCCGATCAACTTGATCGGGCTGTGTTTGTTCGGTTTGATTGGATCGTTGGCGGTCGTCTATGGCCTGAACTCGCGTTCTTACAAGCAGCAACTGGATGACCTGGCGATCGCCGAACACTTGGACGCTTATCATTACGGAAGCGACCTGGAACTGATGTGGGAACTGTCCGCAAACCCCGCGTGGTCGCAAATGATTGAGGCCTTGGAAACGGTATCGGACAACGAACCCGAAAGCATGCCGAACGTGGCTGCCATGCCAATGGCCCAGCGTGAGTCCTTGCTGCGGAACTTGCCGCTGGAGGATCGCGAACAATTGAACTCGCGATGGACACGGTTCACTCGATTGGAGCCTGCTGATCAGGAGCAGATCCGTGAGACGGCTGAGACGGTGGCGAAACAAGCCAACGCAAAGGTCTTGTTGCCGACGATGATTGCCTATGCAGAGTGGCGTGAAGGACTGGAAGACCTCGAACTCCGTGACCGAATAGAGTCAGATGATCCTGAGACTCGAAGCGCCGCAATTTTGGAAGCAGTCGAACAGTCACAGCAGGAAATCGCACGTCGCTCCGGCGTGATGCTAGACGAACAAACCATCGATTGGATTATCAAAGCCCTTCGGCAAGTCGTCGAACTGAGAGTCAAGCGGGGCGACGAATCGATCAGGCGCACGTTGGATTTCTTCAGGAACCGCTCCGACCCCGAGTTCTGGGCGGTCAGTGCGATTGTCTATCAGCAGCAGCGGCCAAGTCGTGGCCGTCGAGGCAGTCCGCAGATGCCGATAGAATTTCAGCCGATTCCGCTGCAGTCCGATGAGTTGGAAATGATCAAATGGGGACTGTCCGATGATGCGTTTGAATTTCTGGAGGCCACGACGGGGGGGTTCCTTCAACTCGAAGAGATGACGTTGCAGCGTTGGTCTGAAGCCGCGATCTTACGTGTGTTTCGTTCGCTGCGAGGTGAGCAGCCTAAGCTGCTGGATCGCTACCAAGCCCTGAAGACGCAATCAGGCGAGGCCATTGATCTGCTGCCTCCCAAAGAAATCTTGAAACGGCTCTCGGGTGAGCATCGCTAGCGCCTGCTGGGGACCGTTTGAATCGCGGATGTCACGTTCGGGAATCGAAACCGCTCTTGTTGAGAGAAACCGCGACCGCATGAAAACGCTTTGACGCGATGCCACTCGCCTCCAAAGCAAGCTATAACAACTGGCGTTCTTGTTCGTTCGCGTTCTCACAAGGAGCACCGACCTATGAAAGCTGCTTTCATCAACGAAGTTGGGCCTCCTGAAGTGATTCAGGTAGGCGAATTGGAAGAACCCGTTGCTGGTCCACAAGACGTGTTGATTCGCGTTCACGCGGCGTCGGTCAACCCGATTGATACCTACATTCGCAGTGGCACGATCGCTTTCGATTTGCCGAACCCCTTCGTCCCGGGATGTGACGCTGCGGGCGTTGTCGAAGCCGTTGGTGATCAAGTACGAGACTTTTCCGTCGGCGATCGGGTTTGGTGTACCAATCAGGGACTGCTAGGCCGACAAGGCACGTTCGCAGAGAAGATCGCTGTCCACGAGGACTGGTGCTTTGAGCTTCCCGACGAAGTTTCGTTTGAGGCCGGTGCTGCTTCGGCGTTGGTCGCAATCACTGCACACCTGGGTTTGTTTCGCGAAGCCCGTTTGCAGGCAGGCGAAACACTTCTGGTCATTGGTGGAAGTGGTGGCGTCGGGTCGATGGTTGTGCAGATGGGGAAAGCCACCGGTGCCCAAGTGATCGCAACCGCGGGAACCGAGCAGAAGTGCCAACGCGTCGGCAAGTTGGGTGCGGATGTGGTGATCAACTACAGCACCGATTCGATCGCAGAAGTCGTGCAGCGCGAGGCCCCGCGGGGAGTCAACGTGTTCTGGGAGACTCGCCGCGAACCAGACTTTGATACGGCGGTTGAGCTGATGGCGGGGCGAGGCCGGATGGTGTTGATGGCGGGCCGAGATGCCAAGCCGGTGTTTCCAGTTGGCCCGTTCTATGTCAAGGAATGTTCCCTGCATGGCTTTGTGATGTTCAAAGCGACGCCTGTTGAAATGCGTTCCGCTGCTGACGACATCAACCGCTGGATGAGGCAGGGCAAGCTCAAGGCAAACATTGGAGCGACATTCACGCTGGACCAAGCGGCAAAGGCGCATCGCATGCAGGAGGCCGCAACACTAGAAGGCATCAGCGATCTGGCAGGTAAAATCGTCGTCACGCTTGTCTGACGATCTCGGCGGGATGCCTTTCGCCTCGCGAAAGTGCCAGCGAATTCTCGCGATGGCGATGAGTAGCCGGTTCTGCCCGAACAACCGGCGCACTCCTCCTTGTCTCACAGCGAATGTTGCATTTCGGCAACCTGGGATGTTGCGTTTATGCATCATCGTCATGACTTGCATGGTAGGGTTCCATGGACAGATTCTGTCCAGAACGAATACCTACCCCAGTTGGCCAATTGACGGCCGCTTCAGAGTCTGCGACGGAACGATGAACGATCATCCTGCCACGATTGCACGTGCCTCCAGGTTGCCGATTGGCCGCCTGCTGTTTGTGGTAATAGCCTTGATCCTTGCCGTTGGCAGTGGGTGCAGTCGGCTCCGCTTGCCAGCGATTGACCCAACGGGCTCGCGGATTTTCTCGCCCTTGCCAACCACGACGACATTGGCGATTCCAGGGCTTTCGAGTGAGAATTGTGGATGCTTGAACTGCCTGCGCGGTTTGAATTGTTTTCGCGGCCTTGGGCTGCAAAGCGGTCCCCGATTCCAGTTTCCAACACCTGCTTTTAGTGAGCCCGCCACGCCACCTGCGTGTCCAACTCCTGGTTCATCGATCGCTAACGGAGCGAGTAACGAGCCTTGTGTTCCTAGCGCTGCCTGCAATGGATCTTGTGTCAACGGTCCGCCTGCAGTGTTGCTTGGCGACGAGTGCAACATGCGAGACTTCTGTCACTTGCCAAAACGTGGTGATCGAGGATGTATCCTGCTTTCACCACAGAAGATTGTCGCGCCAGTCGGTGGAGAAGTGGTTTTGCTTTCAGGTATCTGTGGTACCGACGGCTATTTGCAGATGAACGAAAAGCTGGAGTGGATGCTGGCGCCGGACAGCGTCGGCACTTTCATACAGGTTGGTGACGACGATCCCGGCATCTTGCATCGACTTGCTGGCTCAAGGGTGCAGCCTGAGAAACGGGATCCCTCCTATGCGATTGGACGAACCAGCACAAAACGCACATTGATCACTCGAGGCAACACCGATCCACGAGATGATGTTCAGCTTGAAAAGGGTCAGACTTGGCTAACGATCAGCTCGCCAAGCGAGGGAACCAGCCATGTGACCGTTCTTGCTCCCGAAAGCGATTGTTGGGATCAACGCAAAGCGACTGCGACGATTTATTGGGTCGACGCTAGGTGGCAATTCCCAAGTCCACAGATTTTGCCAGCGGGCCAGCCAACCGAACTCACCACGCGCGTGACTCGAGCCGAGGGCGGCCTGCCCGCTCGTGGTTGGAAGGTTCGCTACGAGATCATGCAACCCGAGCTGGCGACCTTTGGCGGCACTGGCGGTGGCAGCGTTGTCGAAGCCACTGTGGCTGGCCCTGGGAACGCGACCGTACAACTGGTGCCCACCCCTGGAACGTCAGGCACGACCGCGGTCAACATGCAGATCGTTCGCCCAGGTGGTGGCTCAGACAACCTACCGGACCTGACATTGGGCAGCGGACAAACTTTCGTTACGTGGAGCTCGCCACAGTTGGCGATTCGTGCTGGTGGCCCTGAAGTTGCCAGCTACGACGTTCCTGTTGACGTATTCGCCAACGTTTCCAATCCTGGCAATCAACCGGTCACCAACGTCCGCGTCGACCTGCAGCTCGTTCCAGGCATGCGAGTCACCAACGCTGACACGTTTGCTCAAGTGCTGCCCAACAGCGTCACCTGGGAAATCGGCACGATCCCACCACAGCAGCAGTTGGATCTGTTCGTCCAGATCGCTTCCCAGTCACCAGTCGAGTTGACGTTTCAGGCTCGCGGCGATGGCTTGGTTGCGGAAGACTCTGTACGAATCGACGTCTTCCGTCCTTCGATGACGGTGAAGGTCGAAGCGTTGGAAACTCGTGTCGAGGCGGGGCAGCCAGCTCGTTTCAATATCGATGTCACCAATACGGGCGATCGTCCTCTGACCAACCCAAAGCTCGTCGTCACCGGCGACGAGGCGATGATTCACCAAGATAAGGGTGATCGTCAAGTCGACCTCAGCAGAGGAACTCCGCTTCAGCCTGGCGAGACTTGGCAAGAAGACGTTGTGTACGTTCCAACCACCTCCGGACGTCGTTGTATCAATGTGGAAGCGACTGCCGATGGCGGACAGCGAGCGACTGCTCCCTCGTGCGTTACCGTGATCAACCCCATCCCCGACACGCCAACTTTGACGGCGACCTTGCAAGTTCCCAAGAGTCGCGTGGCCACTGGCGACGGAACATTCGCTCAAGCCGTGATCAAGAATACTGGGCGGGGAGCTGCCAAAAACGTGAAAGTCACGATGGTCTATGATCCGCAACTGGAATTGGTTCAGGCAACAGAGGGCTTCGATGGTTCTCGTGTGGGACAGAATATTCTTGCCTGGACGGTGCCTGAAATCGGACCAGGTCAAGAAGCCAAGTTGGAAGGTGTCTTCACTGCCATTCGACAGACCCCGCGAGCTCGCGTTGCCGTATCGGCACAGAGCGTCGAAGGAGCAACGGCGAACACCGATGTGACGTTCGAGGTCCTGCAAGCGGCTGCCCCGGTCCAACCGCCGTCGCAACCGAACTTGCCGCCTCTTCAACCAACACCGCAAATCCCTGTCGGGCCTGCTCCGCTGCAGGGCGATCCGTCAAACGCAGCACCGTTAGGGCCACTTGGGCCATCAGGTCAAACCGGACCTCTGCTTGCCGATCGTCTGGTGACTCGTCTGACTCCGTACGCGAATCCAGTTCGCGTCAACGAGTTGATCAGCTACTCACTGCGAATCGTCAACGATTCCAACGAAGCCGACGGACAGGTTGAGATTCAGTTTGAGTTGCCTCCCGGAGTCAAGCTCGAGCGAGTCAACCAGAGAAAGAATCCTGAGTTGAGTCGACGGGATATCAATGCCGGCATGGTGACCTTGCAAACCATTCCACGCATGAATCCTGGTGAGACCATCGACTACGAGATTGTGATGAGCAGCAATCAGCCGCAGACGTTTGACTTGAACGTCGCTGTGCGTAGTTTGCGGATGCCCCAAGGCGATCGTCAGTCTGTGACGACAACCGTTACTCAGTAACGATACGCCGACGCGATACGTCTGCACGATCGAGGCGATCGTGTTGCGCGGATGCGCGGCGAGAGTGCTCCTGCGAGGCACGCCGCCTTGGCCGAATCCGCGTCGGCGATGACGTGCTTCGCGCCGACACGCTGCGTTGGAGTCGCGACAGCCATCGAGCTTTTCGGCACGCCGCTCGGCCGTCGGTTCTTCGACGCTGGCTGCGAATGGTTGCCGGAGCATCGCAACAGTCAACGTGTCCGATCATGACGACTTTTCCAATCGTCCACACCGACTTTTACGACAGGGGAATATTTGTGCGTTCGCGTTACGGTAGCCGAGGTCTGTTTGCCGAATAGGTACTTTGTATGGAGAGCGTTCGCGGTCTCTGTGCTGTTGATGGATCGATCAACTTCCACTTCAGCAATTGGTTGGCTCAGGCTGTCGTCAACTCTTTGCAATAGACCCATCTGATTGGAACACGTCCCTGTGATGTTCACCCCCGCACGTTTGGCCGCTGCAACGCCCCAACACAATCAGGCAGATCGCTCGCATGCCTGCTCCGAATACCTACTGGTCTGCGAAGCTAGCGCACTGTCGCTCGAGCACGGCAGTTGGCACTTCACGCTTGAACAA
>JBGCGI010000358.1:0-37814 GCA_045110715.1 Rubripirellula sp. | reverse complement strand
GCGGGACCTGAGTTAAAGGACGCATTTAAGTTCGTGACCAGTGGGCGAGGCATCCAATCACGCGATGGAACGCTGATTCATAACTACGTCGTCGTTGGGACGGGCGCCACGCTGTTCGGCAGTCGCGATCACGGGCAATCTTGGGAACCGATGGGAAGTGTTTCCCCAGGCGATGAGTCCAAAGTCGTGCAGCTTGGTGACGGCAGCTTGATGGTCAACTCACGCTATCAGCCAGGAATGCGTTTTGAGCATCGATCGGTGGACGCGGGCAAGACGTGGTCGTCTCGGAAATTTGCGTTGCCCGATCCACGCTGCAACGCATCGATCCTTCAGTACACGAGCAAGCGAGATGGCTTTGCCAAGGATCGATTGGTGTTCTGCAACGCGAACTCGAACCAGGGGAGGAAGAACTTGTCGGTCCGGATCAGCTATGACCAAGGTGAGAGTTGGAGTGCTGCCAAGGTGCTCGACTCGGGACCTGCCGCCTATTCCGAGATCACGGTGCTGCAGGATGGCAGCTTCGGTGTGCTGTATGAGCCCGGATACAAGGAGATTCGATTCGCCAGGTTCACGCTCGACGCACTCACCGACGGGAAAGACACTCGCTTGCGTCCATGACCAAACCGGTGAGCGTCCTGTTCAGCTCAGCCATGCGTAGACATTGGTGCCGACGAGTTTGATGCCGGTCGCGATCATCACCACGATCAGGAATCCGAAAATCAGTCGGTTCCCCTTCTTGATGGCGAGCTTTGCGCCGACGAATCCACCCAGGATGTTCCCACACGCCATCACCAGTCCCGGGACCCACTCTATCAGGCCGTAGAAGGCGAACACCAGTGTTGCAGCAAGTGTGACCAAGAAGGCGATCCAATTCTTGACGGCATTGGTCTTCACTAAATCGCCTGTTGTCATCAGGCTCATCGCCAGCAACACCAAGATTCCCATTCCGGCTTGGATGAACCCGACGTAAATCCCGATTGCAAAGAAGATCAAGGTCACCCAGCGGCTTGGTTCCTGACGATCAGGTTGGGCTTCGATGATACGTTTGGGATCGCGGATCAGCACGACGGCCATGACCAGGAAGATCGCTCCGAACACCGGCTCAAACGCGTCGGATGGCAAATAGACCGCAAGCAGCGCACCGACGGGGACACCCAAGAGGGTTGGCCACGTCAAGCGGTTCGCGAGCTTGCTGTCCAAGTGGCCATGTTTGTAGAACGTTGCCGCGGCAGCACCACTGGAGAACAACACCGCAACTCGATTGGTCGCGTTGGCGACTTTGGGGTCGAGACCAAACAGCATCAATGCGGGCAACGTGAGGAAAGATCCACCACCCGCGATCGTGTTCACAATTCCAGCAATGAACCCCGCCAGAACAAGAATCAAGTACCAAACGATTGCGTCACCTCGAACGGAGTATGAATGAGCTGATAACACACGTGCCGGGCATGCCAATCTTCCTTAATGAATCAGACATTGACCGTGTTTGTCTGCTTTAGAGTTAACAGCCACAGGCAGATGGCGGCAAGAGAAGCAACGCAGAGGATCAATCGCAAGGACCACTTGAGACGGTATTGGATCGCCAACGCAAAGACCGCGAACAGAATCAGCGCGACCAACCAAATGGGTGCGAACACAACGACGAAGGGACCGGGGCGGGACGCATCCTGCCAGCTGCCTTTCCAATAGCCGAGCTTTCCAATCGACCCGCCCTCGAACCAAACTTTGTCGGACAACGTCATCCAGACAGCGAGCGGGCATTTGCGGGCGCCGGAGGGTGCCCACCATGTGTCATCGCGACGACGATAAACGATCGATTCAGTAATGAACGGCTGATTCACTGCACGGCGGACGAGCGGAAGCTGAAACGCAATCGCGCCCTCGTCGGTACTCAGCGAGGCGCCACAGAACGTCAATTGGACGCTGTAGGAATGACTATGGATCGTCGCGAAGACGCCAAATGTAAAGGTCACCGCCGCACTCAGCCAAAAGTATTTGCGTTCGATTGTCATACTTCGACTGATGAGTGTGAAGTCATTCTTGGCGGAGCCTTCAGGCGAAACGCTACATCTTACCCGAGCATGAAGGCAATCCATCCGCGATGAGATTGCCCTGGACGCGCGCCACAGGAGCGGGAGGGGAAGCGTATTTTCCATTTTTGTGCAGGCACGTGCCGTGAGCGGCAAAAACGGCCTACGGGCGGAAGTGCCGTGATTCCCCGTGTTAAAGTTTAACGATTGGCACGACTTTGACGATTTTTCGGATTATCCGGATTTTGAATCGAGAATTCTAAAGGCTCGAGTCGATACCTGTATTGGATCACTCAACTTCAGCCGAGGCGGTTGGAGCGAATGAAGTTCCCGGGGGGGAAAATCATGTTCGGTGAAGTTTCACGACTTCACATTCCAGCTTTCCATTGGTGAAGCCAGTGAGTACACCTCGAATTACCCTCTGCCTTACATTCACGATGATGGCAATCCTTGCCAGCGACGTTGATGCTCAATCCAACTCACGCCGATCACGGGTTCGCCAAGGCGAACAGACTGCTCGAGCAAGTTGGCAGCCAACCCGACCGAGCACGGTCGAACTTGCCGATGAGGATACATCGCGCCGACGAACGCCAACCGAGCGTGTGCGACACGTCGAGCACCTTTCAGTCAGTGGCGTGCCTTCACCACCACCTGCAACATCGGGCTCGGTTTCGATCGTCCAAGGCCCCGTTCACGGCAACACCATCTCTCACGAAATCCACTCCGCACCGATGGATGGCCAAATCAGTTTGTCCCCCCTTCACGACGGAAACTGCGATGCACTGCCAGGCGACGTGTGTGGCTGTGGGAGTTGCAATACTGGCGGTTGCGACGCAGGCGGATGTGACTCCTGTTCCAGCGGATCTTGCGGCGGCGGCTCGGACTGCAGTTGCTGCGGCGAACTTTGCAGCAGCGAAGCTTGGCGTCCCTGTGTGACTCTATGCCTGCCTCAGGACGGCTGGGTATCGTTTGAATACTTGAGCTGGTGGCAAGATGGAATGACGCTGCCGCCATTGGTAACGACCAGCGGTGATCCCAACGTTGCGCGTGGCCAAGCCGGTGTACTGGGAAGCCCAACCACACAAATTCTATTCGGTGGTAACAACCACACGCTCGACGACTCCTTTGACGGTGGCCGACTTCGCTTTGGAGTTTGGTTGGATCGCTGCCACACGTGGGGAGTCGGAGCTGAACTGTTCAATATTGGTCAGGAAAGCGAAGACTTCGTCCTCAATAGCACCGGCAACCCGATTCTAGCACGTCCATTCTTCAACACCCTGACTGGACTCGAAGACTCTGAGCTGGTCGCCTTCCCGAACGTTGTCTCTGGTGCCGTCGGCGTTCGAGCCACCAGCGAACTGGAAGGGGCGAGCATCAACCTTCGCTACCTGCGTTGTTGCAACGAAGGTTGCAGCAGCTGGTTGTTCTGCGGCTGTGCCGAACATTACTGCAGCCGCACCGAAGCGATGTTTGGCTGGCGTCACTTGGATCTGACCGAAAGCGTTCAGATCACCGAGAACCTCGTCAGCACCGACACAGCCAATCCTGGTTCGTTCGATATTCTGGATCGTTTCGACACTCGAAACCAATTCGATGGCGTTGACGTGGGTTGGATGTACCGGCGGACTCGCGGATTCTGGACGTTCGATTCACTGCTTCGCCTTGCGGTTGGTAACACTCGCCAAACGGTCACAATCAACGGCCAGACTACCATCAACGATCCAAACAACACCCCAACGGTTCAAACCCTGCCAGGCGGATTGTTGACACAGACCTCGAACATTGGAACTTACAAGCAGGACGAGTTCACTGTGGTGCCTGAGTTCAATGCGAACGTTGGCTATCAGTTGACCGATCATCTGCGAGCCACCCTTGGTTACACGTTCATCTACTGGTCGAACGTGGTCCGTCCCGGCGAGCACATCTCTCGCGACTTGAACCCGAACCTGTTGCCTCCTCCCGCTGATCCGTTGGTTGGTGCACAACGACCAGGATTCGAGTTCGATACGACCGACTACTGGGTCCAGGGAATCAGCTTCGGTGGCGAATACCGATGGTAACGGTTCCGCAGTTGAACGACGTTGAGGTGTAGCGCCCTAACAGGTTGACTTCAACTTTTAGGCTGACTGGGCAAAGCTGGGCGACCTTCACGTCCGATAGACAAGATGATGCCGCACAGAGTCCACAGACTCACAGCGCGCAAATTGAAACCAACTCACTTTCGTGCCAGCATGCAGGAACACGTTCCTCCGCTGGTGACGAGGCTAATGCAGAGAAACGGGACTATCACGATGGTCTGGACACGAATCACAAACCGCTTGAACCGCGCGTCAAAGCGATCCAATCGCAAGCTGAAGCAACGACGGCTGCGAATGGAGCAGATGGAACGCCGAGAGCTATTGGCGTCGGACTTGGGCGCAATCTCCGGTGTCTCGTTCATCGATCAGAACGGAGACGGCAGCAACGCCAACGATCCACCCGTTTTGGTTGACAACAGCGGCGATCTCGTGGCGCCCGGTACCGCTGGTGCCCAGGGAATCCAGATTCAACTGTTCAGCGACACCAACAACGACGACATTTTCGACGGTGGTGATTTGTTGGTCGGAACCGACATCACCGATCTGAACGGCAACTACCGCTTCGACAGCTTGTCGCCCGGAACCTACTTCATTCAGCAACAAGCGGTTCCCCAGCTGACCACACCGGCTGCGATTGCAGTGGAAGTGGTGAACGACCAGGGCATTCAGACAGCCCAGATCGACGACTATTCAGCAACCACACAATCTGTCACCGCAACTGCTGGTAACACAAACACCGATTCTGCAAACGCCACAGAGGCCATCGGTGGCTCACGAGACATTGAGGTCACCAATACTGCCGCGACTGGTCAAGTCACGGTCTTCATCGATAACGTGTCAGGCACACTTTCGGTTGGATCGCTCGGCGACGGCGTCGGTACCGCTAGGATTCAGTACGACGGAGCAGACAACAGCCTCGCGTTAAACCCCGCTGGACTGGGCGGAATATCGCTTGCTGGCGGTGCTCCAGGTGCAGCCGTTGATCCCGGTGCCGGTCTGATCATCGAAACGCGAGCAGAGAACGCAGGTGACCAGTTGTTCGTCACCATCCATACCGACGGAACCAATTCGTCCACTGCAACGGTCAATGTTCCGCAGGACGCGACCACGTTTACAGAGACCTTTGTACTGTTCTCTGACTTTGTGACTGCCACCGGAACAGGTGCTGACTTCAACAACGTCGGTGCCATCGAGACCTCAATCAACTTGTCGGCCAACAACGATGCTTTCGTATCGATCGTTGAGACGCGTCGGCCGGATGTGGTCGCACAGAACGTGGCGAACATCCAACCGTTGGCCCTTGGCGGTCAGATCTTCCTGGACAGTTCGACTGCGGGACAGAATGATGGAATTCGTCAGGGTACCGAAGCGGGTGTGACAGGGATCACGGTCGAACTGTACCAGCTCGCTGGAGCCAACGACGTTGTTGATCCCGTCAACAACGTTGCCTTGACGACCACCGTCACCGGTGCGGGTGGAATCTACTCGTTCCCAAATCTAGACCCAGGCCATTACTCGGTCGTGATCCCATCGGCCCAGTTCACCAACGGTGCAGCCCTGTTTGGGTTCGCCAACAGTACTGGTAACGATCCAATCGCCGATCCTGATGACAACGTCGATGACGTCGACGACGGCACGACGCTGGCTAGTACCGATGTGGCCAGCGGCACGATCACGCTTGAGTCCAATACCGAACCGATCAACGACGACGACACCGACGCGAACACCAACACCACCGTCGATTTCGGGGTCTTTCCACAGATCGATCTTTCGATCACCAAAACGCTGAACGCGGCTGGGTCCAACGTGATCGCGGCCGGCAACGCAGTGTTCGACATTGTCGTTCAGAACGCGGGCCCCTTGCCTGCCACCAACGTCGAAGTCACCGATCTGATTCCAGCCGGCCTGACCTTCACAGGAATTGCCAACGCATCGGGTGCATTCACGACGAATGTCAACGGAGCGACGACTTCCATCGTGCTGGGCACGCTCGCCTCGGGAAGCACTGCGACGTTCCAAATCACAACCGATATCGGCGACAACCAAACCGCTGACATCGTCAACACGGCAACAGTCGCGGGAACGGAAGTCGAAACCGACGACACCAACAACTCCGACGACGAAACGCTTGACCTGATCGAAGCCGATCTCCGAATCGAAAAGACGGACGTCCAAGACCCGGTCAACGCGGGCGATCAGTTGACCTACCAGATCACCGTGACCAACGACGGTCCCGATGACGCTTCCGGTGTCGTTGTCGTCGATCCGTTGCCTGCGGGAGTGACGTTCGTCAGCGGTGACGTTGGCGGAGCAGCCAACTTGGTTCAGTTTGATGCCGTGAGCGGCGAAGTCACGGCTACCGTTGGAAACTTGGCCAACGGCGCAAACTCCGTGATTACCGTGAACGTGACAGTCGCCACCGATTCCACGAGCCCACTGACAAACACGGCTACTGTCACGTCCGATCCGAACACAGACCCCGATCCGACCAACAACAGTACTGACGAAGACACAACGGTCAATCGAGAAGTTGATGTAGCCATTCAGAAGACCGTGACGGGCACGCCGGTCGCTGGTCAAGACGTGACCTACACGCTGGTGGTCACCAACAACGGACCAAGCCAAGCTCGCGACGTCAGCGTATCCGACGTGCTGGAAACCGATCTGACATTCGTTGCAGGCTCCTTTGACCCGTTAACCTCGGGCGTTACCCTCGCACAGAACGGGCAAACCCTAACGTTTGATGTTGGGATCCTTGATGCGGCCGAGACCGCGACCTTCACGTTTGATGCCACCATCGCATCCTCGGCAACGGGGACGATCCCCAACGACGCCACTGTCACCACCACCGATACCGATACGGTCGCTGCCAACAACACGGATTCGGCACCCATCGTCGTCCAGCAACAGATCGACTTGATCTTGCAGAAGGATGTCGATCTGGCAACCGCCACACCTGGCCAAGACTCGCTGGTCTACACTTTCACGATCAGCCATGACACGGACAGCCCAAGCGATGCCACCAACGTCGTGCTGACGGACGTGCTGCCCGCCGGACTGACCGGCACCGTCATCAGTGCCCCAACAGCTGACAGCTCCGACTTCAGCAACGGAACCGTGACGGTTGGATTCAATTCCATTCCTGTCGGCGAAACGCGGACGTTTACTGTATCGGTTGATGTTGACCAGACCGCGACGACCACGATCGTGAACCCGGCGTCGATCACCGCTGACGGAACCGAACTTGACACCGCCAACAACAGCGACACGGCCACGACCGCTTTGACACCGGACTTCGATGTGGTGGTCACCAAGAGTGTCGACAATGCGACACCCGGCGTGGGCGGAACCGTTATCTACACCGTCGGTATCAACAATGAAGGCCCCAGCCAAGTCAATGGTGTCGTCTTAACGGATGTGATTCCGAACGACTTGACCTTCGTCAGTGCAACGATGGGAGCGAACGCGGGCGTCAGCGATGGGACGTCAATCTCCTTCCCTGGGGGGGACTTGGCCGCGGGTGCGTCACAGACCGCGGCCTTGACGTTCACAGTCGATGCAACTGCGAACGGAACGATCACCAATACCGCCAGCGTGCCAGACCGTACCGCAGATGGTGAGAACGACATCACCAACAACAGTGCCACCGCTGACATCACAGTCACGCCGCAAGCCGACATCACGGTGGCGAAGACCGTGTCGCTGGTCGACGCTCAAGTGGGCAGCGACTTGGTTTACACCATCACCGGCTCCAACAATGGGCCTTCCGCCGCGACCAGCGTGACTGCGACGGACACGTTACCTGCCGGAGTCAACTTTGTGAGCGGAACAGGCCCCAACGGCGAAGCACTGACCGCCACCGGCGGCGTGATCACCGTCGACGGCGGAACGGTTCAGAGCACCGGCTCGTTCAGCTTCACCATCAACGCAACAATTGCTGCTGGAGCCACGGGAACGCTGACCAACAACGTGACGGTCGCTACACCGACGAGCGAAACGAACACTGCCAACAATGCCGCAAGTGCCACAACGACGATTGACCCTGGCACGTCTTCGATCGCTGGTACCGTTTATGTCGATGCAAACAACAACGGCATCCAGGACGCTGGTGAAGACCCAATCCCAGGCGTCGAGTTGACGTTGACTGGCACGGACACACTGGGCAACGCGGTTACGCGTGCTGCAACCACGAACGCCAGCGGGGATTACCTCTTCGCAAGTCTGGCCGCGGGAACTTACACCGTGACCGAAACCCAGCCGAGCGGATTCCGTGATGGAATCGAGACCGCTGGAACGGGTGCAAACGCATCGACCGCGGACAATGTCTTCACGCAACTTGGCCTGGGTGCGGCCACCGATGCTATCGAGTTCAACTTCGGTGAACTCAACGAGGCATTATCGAAACGACGTTTCTTGGCTTCGACTCCCGGATAGGGCGTTGTCAGCTGAGTTCTTTCGTCGCTTCCTCAGGGAGCCGGTGATTTAGACGCGAAAGCGGCGGAACAACGAAGCTGAAACCAAGGAATTTGAAAACGCTCGACTTTCGGGGGGAAGTCGGGCGTTTTTCGTTTTCGAACAGAACGAAGCCCGTTCGCTGCTAGATCCAAAAACTGTCCACGACTCCAACGACCAGCAACAGCACGCTGATCGTCGCATTGGTATCGAAGAATGCTTCGTTGACGCGATCCAAATCATCGGGCGAAACCAGTGAGTGCTGACGGAACACTAAACCCGCGATCACCAACAAGGCTGCCCAGAACAACCAGCCCACTCCCGCTGTGCCAGCCACCAACGGCAACAAGGCCAGCAGCAACAGCATGACAAGATGGCAACCAGCTGCGATCTTCAGTGCCCCGGCAACGCCAAACCGCGCCGGCACGCTGTGTAGACCGACCGCCGCATCGTACTCGGCGTCCTGACAAGCATAGATGATGTCAAAACCGGTCACCCAGGCAGCGATCGCCGCTGCCAACACCATCGGTGTCCATAGATCATGCGGAGAAGCAAAACTCTCAGGCCCGCGAATGGCAACCCAGGCGCAGATCGGCGACAGACTCAGTGCCACGCCCAACCACAAATGAGCCGCCGCAGTGAATCGCTTCGCGAGACTGTAGCCACACAGGAACAACAACACGGGAACCGAAGCCAGCAACGGAAGCCAGTTGGGTAAGAAGATCGCAGTCGCAGCAACGAACCCGAGCGAGCACAACAACGTGAACAGCCAAACTTGTTTGGATGAGAAAACGCCGGCGGGAAGGTGACGCCCAGCCGTTCGCGGGTTCGCCGCGTCGATCCGAGCGTCCACCAATCGGTTGAAAGCCATCGCCGCGCTACGTGCCAAAACCATGCACAGCAAAATTCCGAACAGATCACGCAAGCGAAAGGCGGGATGAGCACCGGACGCGAGAGGCTTTGCAAACGCAAACACGGTCGCCAATGCCGCAAACGGCAGCGCAAAAATCGTGTGACTGAATCGAATCAGTCCCAACCAATCGCTCAAGCCACCGCGTGGGGCACTCGCTTCGCTCATCGAACTCTCGTCCCTACTGAATCTCTTGCAAGATCTTTTTCAATTCATCGGCCGTTGCACGATCGCGTAGCGTCCCGTCGACGATCCCCGCGACCGTGCCATCGGCGGCTATCACGTAGTTGTCAAACGTCATCTTCTTGGGGCTATAAGCCTTGGACGACTTCTTACTGTCGAACGCCAAGCGGTAGGTCGTCTTGTGCTTGCTCTTGATCTTCTTCAAGCCGTTCACGCCATCGCTTTCTTCGCGGAACACAAACAGCATCTCGGCATTGAGCTTCTTGAACTCATCCGCGTGCTTTTGCAACTGGACCAGTTGCTTCATGCAGTGAGGTCACCAATGGGCTCGACTGAACATCAAGGCAACGTTCTTGCCGCTTCCGGTAATTTCGGACAACTGGAACTCCTTGCCATCAATCCCAGTGACAGTGATGTCTGGGGCGGGCTGTCCCTTTGCTACATCTTCCGCAGAGCAAACCGTGCTTAGCATCAGCAGGCAACTGCAAGTCATCAAGAATCTCATTCGTGGCTCCAAAGCTGGGAGTTTGATAACGACCGACACACTCTACCGGTCACGAATTTGGTCAATTGCTTCATCTACGATGTTGATGACTTTTGCGGGGTCATGTCCACCAACCTTGCCAACTGGATCCCTCAGCGACTAGGCTACAAGGGCCTGAATTTAGCCGACCGCGTGCAAAACACCAGCGGCTGAATTGAGAAGGAAGCGTCTGCTGGTCTGGTGACCGCCGCGGTCTTCAAAACCGTTGAGGTGTCCGAAACGATGCCTGGTGGGTTCGATTCCCATCCGCTTCCGCTATTCGCTTCGCCTTCCGTCCAACGTTCGCTTTCGGAAAAACGTGGCGTCCGTCGCCAAATCGGTAGCGATTTTGGCTGTCCGAGCGGTGCTCGACTACTCCCGCACGACGTCTGCTGGAAGGCCTGGGGATGATTTATGCGTTCGGAAAGCACGCTGCCCCTTCGAATCCAAATCGAAATGGTAAATCGCGAGCGTTTTCTCATTCGATTCCAGTCGCCGCGGTGCAACGATTGCAGAACCCGCAGGAACGCCTTGGCTGACCTTGAGCTCATCAATGGCCCCATGGAACGGAAAGGGTAGAGGTCGATCACCGCTAGGATACTGCGATCCGACAACAAGCCCAAGCGTTGGAAAGAGCGTTGAAAGCGGCAATTCAGGCAACGCCGTATTCTCGGAAACGTAATCGGAGATCGATTCGTCCCATCTCAAAATCGAAGTAGGACCGTTCGATTTTGTGCCGTTCACAAACAGGCTTACTCGATTGCCATCGTGTGCCACGGCCAGATGCACCCACTCACCTGCCTTGATAGGCTCGCTGGCATATTGATTGAGGTAAACCTCTTCGGCTGGACAAGCCACTGCAACTGGAACCAGATGCTGGAGTTGAAGTGACAGAATCCCACTTAGGCTGAGAACAGTCGCCTTTTGTTGCTCGGAAGCCTTGATCCAAACTTCTGCGGTGATCGGAAAACTACCGTTGTACGAGAACGACTCGACCATGAGATGGTCATCGATTCCGTTAAGCTGAACGAGTCCAGTTTGTGTATCCGACGGCTGTGGCGCCGAAGTGTCGGCAACAAAAGAGTTGAGCGTTAATCCGCCCAGCAATAGAACGCTCGCTGCCGCCAAAACAGACAGCCAAGCACGATCGTGTTTCGCACCCACTGTCTTTGCCGAACTCTCCGCGGCGTTCGCATCGGCTTCGTTCAGTGCGACGCCAATTTCGCGTTCCAATTCGTCCGCCGATTGAAACCGGTCTTCGGGAATCGCTGCCAAGCACCTGCCGCAAATGCGATCGAGAGCCGCCGGAACCTCCACGTTGTACCGCGAGGGTTTCGTGACCTCGCTATCCGAACCGCTGCCCATGCGACTCTGCGGAAACTCATGGAATGGCGAAGTTCCCGTCAGCAGCTCGAAGAGAACCAGACCGAGTGAATAGATGTCAGATCGTTGCGATACGCGATCCACCTCTCCTTTCAACTGTTCTGGACTTGCATACATGAGCGTGCCAAGAAAGACGCCGCTGTTCCGTCGATCGCCAGCCGCTGCGAAGTCTCGCGCCAGGCCAAAGTCGGTCAGTCGTGGCGTCCACGGACACCCGCTCGAAGCATCGTTTATCTCCATCAAAATATTGGCGGGCTTGATGTCTCGATGAAGAACGCCATTGTCGTGCGAATGCTGGAGCGCCGAAGCCAACTGCCGGACCATTTCCAACGCAATGCGTGGACTGACCGGCTCTCGCAACTCGGACAACCAGTCTGCCATCGACGGCCCTCGACACAGCTCTGATACGACGAACAACTGATCGTCCACCTCGTCCGATTCGTGAACCGCAACGATATTGGGATGCCGAAGTCGACATGCGAGAACTCGTTCGCGCATGAGCCGATCCCGTGCCTCGCCATCTTGCCCCGCAGTATTTTTGGCAATCTTGATTGCGACCTCTCGCTCAAGTCGCTCGTCGTACGCCCGAAAGACCTCGCCATGCGCTCCACTTCCCAAACGCTCGATGAGACGAAACCGACCAACGTACTCGCAAGGCAGATCCGTTTTCTGATGTGCCTGTTCCGATCCTGAGCGACCGAGTGTAAAGACGGCGTTCAAGAGTCGAAGCGTGGATGCCAACCCAGACTGCTCTGCCTCAAAACGATCATCGCTCGAGCCGCTCGGTGTGAGCAGCTGATTTTCAAACTCAATCGCACGTTGGGCGATCTCGCTTTCAAGCAGATTGGTCCTCATGAATGTCCCAGCCGCTGAGCCAATTCATCAATCGCTGACAACCAAACGCGTCGCGCCTTGTCGGCAGAGCAACCAAGTTCTCCACTGATCGCCATGAACGACATGCCTTTCACGTACCGAAGCCTCACGATGGAACGCGATTCTTCCGGCAGCGATTCAATGCATGCTAACAATCGTTGAACAGACTCTTCCTCAGCTACAAGATCGGCCGGGTCAACGACATTGCCATGAAGCGTAGGCGATACCTCGGCCTCTTCTCGATCAATCTTGCGTTTGTCGGAATACCGATATCGACGAACACCATCTCGAAGGTGATTTCGAAAAATCGCCAAGAGCCAAGCCCGAAAGTCGGAAGACGTCTCGCCCTCAAATTGCGTAAACCGATCCCAAGCAAGCACAATCGTCCCCTGAGTGACATCCGACGCGGAGAGCTTCGGCCTCAACCATGGAGCAATCGTGTCTTCGGCCAGCCGGAGAATGTAGGGCCGGTAAAACTCTAGCAATTCGTCGAGAGACTCTGACGACCCTAACCGCGCGTCGTCGATGAGCTTGGCAACGGTCATGTTTGGTCCTCTTCGCGAAGGATGCTCATGCAAACCTTCTGAAATATTTCAGAATTCCTGCACGACAGGTCTCTCGCTTGCGTCCAGTCCAATGTCCGGGATCTCGAATTGAATGATTCCGCCAAACAAGCCCCAAGTTTAGGATTCTCACTAGCACCAACACCGAAATCAAGTGACATCACGGACCGTCAGCAACATTTGACCAAAATGCCGCTGCTCGTCTGTCGATTGTGCGCAGAACCAGACTCAACAAGGCGAACAGCTCGAAGTTCGCGAAACAATCGCGCTGCGGTTGATCCCAAACGTCATGGACAGACTTCGAACGCCCAATCGGCGCGAAGTGGACCTCGATGCACGGATCGCTCGCAGCCTTTGTTTTCGCATCCCCTCGATGCGCCTTGCTCGATCACCGCCAAGATTCGCCTTCAACTCAAGCGGTCATTTTTTCTTCTTGTTTCGACGCTCGACGATCCCAGCCAGCTTCTTTTTCTCAGCTTCGAGGATCGCTTCGGAAAGTGACTGCGGCGTGACTGGCGTTCGATCGATCTCATCGGTGCTGGACAATTCTCGCATGCGAATACTTCGGAACCAGACGGGATCGTTGTGGTCCTGCAAACTCAAGAACGCTCCGCGTGCTTCCAAGTTGCCACCTCGCTGAGTCAACATTTCAACGTTGAACTTCCACTTCGGGTCCGCATAGTCCAAGTGGACAACCTTCTTGCCGTTGAGCCAGTGCTGAACAACCGTGCCTTTGCAAACGACTCGCCCCGAATTCCATTCTCCTACCGGCTTGGTCTCGTCGGCCGACGGCTGCATGCAAAAATACAATGATGCAGCGCTGGTTCGTGGGTTCTTTCCGTCTGCGTGAACCGCGTTGTCCAAAACTTGGTACTCGTACTGCGTTGGCCGATAGTAGACGCCACTGTTGCTGCCCTTGGCGACCTTCCACTCAAAACGCAGATCGAAATCATCTGGGACTTTGGATGTTTTATAGACCAGACTGCCACCCTTGGAGTCACGACTGATCACACCGTCGCTGACCGTCCAATTGCCGGAGTGCTGCCAACCATCGAGGCTACTGCCGTCACACAACAACGTGAATCCAGCAGCATGCTCGTCGGCAGAAAGTACCGTCGGCGACTCGGCCTTCAAAGCCGAAACGACAAGCAAACCGGCGGCAACGTTCAGAAGGAGGGGAAAACGCATGACTTTCCATCGTGGAGGAAGGGATAAAGGGCGGGGCAACGCACAATTGTAACGAACACCAACCTCCGGGTGACCACGTGTGAACATCGCCCCATCACCTCGTCGCCGGGAAACGCTTTCACCCCCTTCGTGACACGCCGTGCAATCTGTGAGCGCTGAATGACGCTCCCGCTGGGAGAGCCAGACGCGGTAGCGAACGGAGAGGGGCAACGCAATGAAGCGTTCAACAGGCATCCAAACCACCTTGCTGTCTCCTCGCTGAAGCTCGGCTCTCACGGAGGAAGCGTGATGTAAACTGGCGTATGCAAACCACATCCCTGTCTCGCACTGGGAAAAATGGCGGCCGGGGTGGGCTCAAACGGCAGCGATCAACTAGGATGCTACCGACTGCTTCCGTCGCAAACTTCAACCGTTTCGTGCGCCATGAAAATCAAGTGCCCTGCCTGTTCCAAAGTGTTGACCGTACCTGATGCTGCGGCAGGAAAGGTGATCAAGTGTCCTTGCGGGAAACAACTGCGGGCTCCCGGTGGTGCCGCTCCCGCAGGAGCCGCAGCCAACCCGGCCGCTCGTCGACCAGCAGCACAGCCCACCGCCGCTCGACCGGCGACGCGCCGGCCGGCAGCCACCGGCGGGATGGGCGATTTTGACGCCGGCATGCTGGACGAGTTGACGGACAACGATTTGGGTCCGGTGAAAGCGGTCAATCAGCCGGGAAGGCCAAAGCCAGCCCCATCGGGTGGCAGTGCACTCTTAAATCAACATGCTTCCACCAGAGATGCGCGGGGTGATGCCCTCCTTGGCCCGGCGATCAAGTTCAATATCGCAGGTCCTGGACGAAGAATCGTGGGCGTCCTCGTCGACGGTCTCTTCCACATGTTCTTCTTTGCGATCGGACTGGGCATTCTGTTTGCCATGGGACCTGGCCCAGATGGCGGAGAGAACGGCCTGTCGTTCTACATATTCATCGGCATGATGCTGATACCGGCCATTATCAACGCGGTTCTGATTTCGATGTCAGGCCAAACCGTCGGAAAGAAGGTGGTGGGCACGCAGATCGTCAGCGAACTGACTGGAGCGCCAGCGGGGTTCACTCAGGGGTTCTTGATTCGACAAGTTGGCTTCGGCTTTTTCACTGGCATTCCCATCTTGGGCGCCCTTCTCGCAATAGCCGATTGCATCTACTTGTTTAGCGAAGATCGACGCACGCTTCACGATAAATGGGCCAACACCTCGGTGGCGAGAATTTGATGCACGCCAGCTTCCTCAACCTGGCCACTGGCATCACTTTGTTGCTTTGCCTTGGCTCTCTCTCGCAAGCTGACGAAGTCGACTTCGACCATCAGGTTGTCCCCATCCTGAAACAACACTGTGTGAAATGCCACGCCGGTGAGGAGGCAGAGGGTGGATTTTCCCTCAACGATCGCAGCCTGTTCCTCGAAGGTGATGCTGCCGTGCCGAGCGACCCCGATCAGTCGCTGTTCTTGCAATTGATCGCTTCCACCGATTCCGATCTGCAGATGCCACCGAAGGATCACGCACGTGTTCCAAAGGAACAGCAGAAGGTGCTAGCGCGTTGGATTGCGGAGGGCATGCCGTGGACTGCAGGATTCACATTCGCGGCCAACCAATACCGACCACCTTTGCTTCCAAGAACGGTCGAACTCCCAGGCCCCGCCGATCGAAATCCAATCGATCAGATTCTATCCCGCACGTTTCAGGGAGAAGCAGTCGATGACGGCACGTTTCTGCGACGAGCTTCTTTGGATTTGATCGGGCTGCTTCCAACAACGGATGAACTGCGCACGTTTGCCGAGAACCCAGCAGCCGATAAACGTGCTGACCTCGTCGATGCGCTGCTCAGCCGCGAAACCGACTATGCGGAACACTGGCTGACTTTCTGGAACGATTGGCTGCGAAACGATTACGCTGGCACGGGTTTTATCACCGGCGGTCGCCAACAGATCAGCGATTGGCTCTACCGGTCCTTGATCGACAATAAACCCTACGACCAGTTCACGCGTGAATTGGTTGCCCCCGAATCGGCGGCGAGTCGTGGCTTCATCGATGGCATCAAGTGGCGCGGCGAGGTCAGCGCTGGCCAAACAATCGAAATCCAATTCGCGCAAAGTGTTGCCCAGTCATTCATGGGCATCAACTTGAAGTGCGCCTCTTGCCACGACAGCTTCATCGATCGCTGGAAACTCTCCGAAGCATATTCTTTGGCTGCCGTCTACGCACAGGAACCGCTGGACATCCATCGCTGCGATCAGCCAACCGGTGACCAAGCTCATGCCGGCTGGTTGTTTCCCGAACTGGGAGAAATCGACGCCGAAGCACCTCGTGAACAACGCTTGAAGCAATTGGCCTCTTTGATCACGCATCGCGACAACGGTCGCTACGCTCGTACGATCGTCAATCGTTTGTGGGCACAACTGATGGGCCGCGGAATCATCCATCCTCTCGACGCGATGCACACGGAACCCTGGAATGCAGATCTGTTGGATTTCCTGGCCAACGACTTTGTCGCCAACGGATACAACATCAAAGCTACCCTGCGTTTGATCGCGACCTCCGACGCTTATGCTGCGCGATCCGAAGTCCTAATCAGCGATCCAAGTTCGGAATCAGCCTATCTCTATCGCGGGCGCCGGGCCAAACGAATGACCGCCGAACAGTTCTTGGATTGTGTCTGGCAAATCACCGCCGCAGGCCCACTCAATTTCGATGCCCCCGTGATGCGAGGCAAGGTCGACGAAAAGGCCGCCGCAGCCATCACTCCTTCAGCAACTTGGATTTGGGGAGATTCAGCAGCCGATGGCAAAGCGCCGCCCGCCGGCGATCAGGTCTTGTTTCGCCGCGCCGTCAAACTGGACTCGCCAGTCGTGGCAGGTTCCGCCGTCGTATCCGCCGACAACGAATTCAAACTCTACATCGCGCGGCGGCTGGTTGCTGGCAGCACCGACTGGACCAAAGTGCAAACGGTGGCGATGGCTGGCCGCCTGAAGAAGGGCGACAACGAAATCCTCGTGGTAGCTCGAAACGGCGGCAAATCGGCCAACCTTGCTGGCTTCTACTTCGAGTCCTACTTGGAACTTGCCGACGGCAGCGAACTGGTGATCGCCTCAGACGATTCGTGGCGGCAAAGCACCAAAGGCCCTCTGGGCGGTCGCGAAGGACGTCTCGGTCGCACCCCTGGACCCTGGAAGAAAGTCACCCCGATCAAGGTCAAGGCCTACGATTCCATCCGCCCGCAGCTTCAACGCGGATTGGCCAACGGGACCATGAAAGTCCAGTCGCAAGCGCGAGCATCGCTGCTGAAGAGCGATTTCTTGATGAGATCACTAGGGCGCCCCAACCGCGATCAGATCGTAACCTCCCGGCCAAGCGAACTGACGACTCTCGAGGCAATCGATTTGGCGAATGGAGACTCGCTTTCATCCGCCATCACCAAAGGAGCGGAACAAAGCCTGGAAGACTTTTCTTCGACGACTGCGTTGGTCGGCCATGCATTTCGGTTTGCTTTATCTCGCGAACCCACACCGTCGGAGTCGAAGACAATCCTCGCTGCAATGGGCGAACGGCCTTCCCAGCAAGACGTCGAAGATTTGCTTTGGGCCGTTTTCATGATGCCCGAATTCCTGATGGTACGTTGACGTGTTCCAACCCAACATGAACTCATGAACCAAGCCTCCTTGCAACGCCGTGAATTCGTCAAACAGCTTTCCGCAGCAGGCGCAGCGACGCTCGCGATGGGAGCACCGCGCAGTCTGCTCGGAAGTGAGTCCATGGAACATCCCGCAGCCAAGGCAGACGCCTGCATTTTGATTTGGCTGGGCGGTGGCATGGCGGCGCCGGACACGTTCGATCCAAAACAGTACACGCCGTTCGAAGTTGGGCTGCCGGTCGAGAAGATGGTCAGCACCTTCCCAGCGATCGATACCGCGGTCGACAATATCAAGATCTGCCAAGGTCTTGAGAGAATCGCCGGTGTCATGGATCGCGCCACCTTGATCCGTTCGGCTGTGCAGCCAGACCTGGGCAGCATTTTGCATTCTCGCCATCAATACCATTGGCACACCGGATACGTCCCGCCCCAAACCGTCGCCTGTCCGCACATTGGTGCCTGGATGGCAAAGGTCCTAGGCCCCCAGAATCCTGTCATCCCACCGTTCATCAACATCGGACAACGTCTTGAGGGAGTCGGAGAGAAGGAAGAACTGAAAGCATTCACGACCGGAGGATTCTTTGGCAGCGAGTTCGGTCCCATGAACTTGCCGTTTCCCGATGACGCGGCGAAGTCCGTCATGCCGCCAGAAGGAATGTCTTCGAATCGATTTCACAACCGCGATCGCTTGTTTCGAAAACTCGTCGACCAGAGTCCTCAACGAGAGTTCTCCAGCGACTTCCATCAACAATCAATGATGCGTTCGATGGACAACGCCTATCGGTTGCTCAGCAGTACCGATCGCAAAGCTTTCGACATCCACGACGAACCGAAAGAGAGCTTCGAAAAGTACGACACGGGTCGATTCGGTCGCGGCTGCTTACTAGCGCGGCGTCTGGTCGAATCGGGCGCCCGGTACGTGGAAGTCACCACCGAGTACGTGCCCTTCTTGCACTGGGACACTCATGCGGATGGCCACAAAACAGTCGATCGATTGCACGGCGAGATCGATGCGCCGATCGCACAGCTGATTTTGGACTTGGAGTCGCGCAAGCTACTCGACCGAACACTCGTGATCATCGCCTCGGAATTCAGTCGCGACGCGATCATCGAGGGTCGCCCAGGCTCCACCGCTAATGATCAAGCGACACACAAAGTCGACAAAGTGTCCGAGATGAAACACTATGGATTGCACCGCCACTTCACTGGCGGAACCAGCGTGGTGATGTTCGGCGGCGGAACACGCCAGGGCTTGCTTTACGGCAAGACCGCCGATGAACGACCGTTGGTGGCGATCGAGAACCCAGTCACGGTCACCGACATGCATGCCACGATCATGACGGCGATGGGCATCAGCCCCAAAACCGGATTCGATATCGAAGGCCGACCGTTCTACGTGACCGAAGATGGCAAAGGCAAAGCCGTCAACGAAATCTTCGCCGGGTGATGCCGGAACGACGCTTCGCTTGGTCCGGCCTACGTTTTGCTCACGTCGGCTCGTCCGCGCTACGCCACTTCGGTGGACGTGTCGGTCACCGCTTTGCCGGACTCTGGAATCGCTACCGATCGTTTGGCAGAGTCTCCTACCGGCCGGATCTCTAGCGCCGTCTTGCGC
The DNA here is from genome assembly GCA_045110715.1 of Rubripirellula sp. Classification (GTDB taxonomy): domain Bacteria; phylum Planctomycetota; class Planctomycetia; order Pirellulales; family Pirellulaceae; genus Rubripirellula. Next base: position 18,352 of record JBGCGI010000358.1, on the reverse strand, counting down.
ACTTCGCCCATCGCACCGGTCGGCATCCGCACGTGAACCGTGATCAACGAGTTTCCATCGTGATCGCTGCACTCCCGTGACAGGATCTCTCCCTTCGCTGCCAAGTAGGCCAGCAAACGACCGTTGGACGGATCCACATCGACTTCGATATCCAAGAACTCGCGACCGAGCGCTTCGCCAACCGACTCGATCAACGCCGAGAGACCTTTGTTGCCACGTGCGCTCACTGGAATCGCGTTCGGATACCGGTCGAGAACGCGATTCAGCACCGCGGGGTTAGGAATGGCATCGACCTTGTTCAGTACCAACAGTGTGTCTTTCTCTTCGATGCCAAGTTCCGTCAGCACCTTGTAAACGGCGGTGATCTGCGCGAACACCGACGGGCTGCTGGCGTCGGCAACGTGCAAGAGCAGATCCGCCTGTCGTGTTTCCTCTAGCGTCGATTTGAAGCTTGCGACCAACGAGTGAGGCAGGTCACGAATGAAACCGACCGTGTCACTCAGCAGCACCGTTCCCCAACCCGGCAACTGCCATCGCCGCGTCCGCGTGTCCAACGTCGCAAACAGCTTGTCTTGAGCGAACACCTCCGCGTCGGTCAACGCGTTCATCAGGGTGCTCTTTCCGGCATTGGTGTAACCGACCAACGATACGGTCGGCGCTTCTTTTCGACTTTGCACCTGACGCTGTCGCCGCTCTTCAACGCGACGGAGCTCTTCCTTCAAATCGTGAATGCGTTTCTGAGCCAATCGGCGGTCAACCTCCAACTGTTTCTCACCAGGTCCGCGCATGCCGACACCCATGGCCTGACGCGAAAGGTGAGTCCACATGCGTTTCAAGCGAGGCAACGAATACTCCAACTGAGCCAACTCGACGGCCAATCGCGACTCGTGCGTCCGGGCACCTGCGGCAAAGATATCCAAAATCAACTCGGTTCGGTCCACCACTTTCGCGCAGACCGCCTTTTCCAAGTTGCGGATTTGAGCTGGCGTGAGCTCGTTGTCGAAGACCACGACGTCCGCATCGTGACGTTCCACGAGCCGCCGCAATTCCTCCACCTTTCCCTTGCCAAGCAAAGTGGTGTGGTTGGCGGTTGCCCTTCGTTGGACCAGTTCATCGACCACCTGAGTTCCTGCGGTGGTCGCCAAACCATGAAGTTCCTCCAGCGGATCTGCTTCGACCGGTTGGTCCGGCATGATCAGCCGTGCCAAGATGCTACGCTCAGGCGAATCATCCTGGACTTTGATTGGTTCACGCACGATGTAGTTGGGTTCTCCTGATCAAGTTTGAGAATGAACGCGCAGGTCTGAGTATAGTTGATTGTCGCAAAAGCCCCAAATTCCCACCCAGCGAGATTGCGGCTCGTCTTCTTCTCCATGAGCTGATTCACCACGACTTTTGCCGCCGACCACAAAGGAAATGCCCGCCAATCACGGGTTGGACGCCCTGCACTCACGATTGGTTCGTCAGTTTCTAGGTCACGCTGCGATCTTCGGGCATGTATAGAAACGCGTCACAATTGGAACAACGAACCAAGTTCGACATCCGAAGCTCTTCAATGTACTGCGTCGTCAACGTTTGGTAGCAACCGCCGCAGGAGTTCGCATCGACCGGCGCCAGTGCCTCTTCTCCACGTGCGCCAATCAGTCGCCGATAGTCGCCCATCACGCTGGCTGGAATCCCTTTTTCAGCTTCGAGCAATTCGCTTTCCACACGATCAAGCTCGCTCTTCAAGGTGATCTGCTTGGCCTCGACTTCCGCGATACGAGCCGTCTGCTCCTGCTCTTGTTTCTTCAGTTCCGCTTCGGCTTGGTTGACGGCCTCTTGCAGCACGTCCAGGTGCTCCAGTGCCTCGAAGATCTCATCACTGAGCACACTGTTGGCTTGCTGATCGGCGGCGATCTGTTCTTTCAAAGTCGAGAACTCACGATTGCTGGCAGCCGTATTCAGTTTGGCCGCCAACGCCTCAATGTTCATCTCACGCGTCTTGAGTTGCAATTGCTTTTCGTCGGAAGCAAGCGTTGCCTGCTTCACGGCTTCCTTGGCAACATCGCGATCGCTGGCAGCCTTGACGATCATCCCTTCACCAGCCTTGATCTGGCGTGGTCCCCGATCGATTTGGCTACGTAAGTCCGTCAACTGGCGGTGAATTCGATGCAACGTGCGAAGAACTTCCGCTTTGATCTCGATCTTGATTTTCGACATAAACTCTTGGCCAGAAGACTGAGGCGATAAGGGGAATCCACAATAAAAACGGCACCACCCTCTACAGCATATCACCCCGCCAGGGTTTCATCATCCAGGCACCAGCGGTCGTCCCGAAACGCCTGGCCGACCTGGAACTCAGAGTCTTGGCGAGAAATCAACGGATTCAGGAAGACGGCTCACGCAAAGCCACGAAGGCGCTAAGAAGACCAAGAAGTTGGTTTGGAACGAATTTGAATCCCTTGGCCGCCCAGAACTTTGCGTCTTGGCGTCTTTGCGTGAGCCAACCGATCCTGGACCAAGTCACACGCAAAGGCGCAAAAAAAAACAGCAATGCCGAACCGAATCTAATCGCTCGACATTGCTGCTTTGATTTGTCTTTGACGCTTAGGCCGCTGTTTTCAAGAAGGAAGCCAATCGGTCTGATCGCGATGGGCTTTGCAGCTTGGCAACTGCTTTTGCTTCGATCTGACGCACACGTTCTCGTGTGACCTTGAAGATTCGGCCGCACTCTTCCAACGTGTAGCTGTAGCCGTCGACCAATCCATATCGCAGACGAATGATTTCTCGCTCGCGGAAGGTCAATGTCTTGAGCAGGTCGTCGATCTTGCCACGCAGGATACTGCTGGCTGCCATGCGAACGGGATTGTGACTGTCCCCATCTTCGATGAACTCACCAAAGCTACTGTCTTCACCTTCGCCCACCGGACGATCCAGGCTGACGGGATGCCGACCAATGTCCATCACACGACGAACTTCTTCGATTGGGACTTCCGTTTCTTTCGCGATCTCATCGTACGTTGGCTCACGCCGCAGGTCCTGAGTCAGACGCTTCTGTGCCTGGCGCAATTTGCTGAGCACATCGATCATATGAACAGGAATTCGGATGGTACGAGCCTGATCGGCGATGGCGCGTGTGATCGCTTGACGAATCCACCAAGTCGCGTAAGTGCTGAACTTGAATCCGCGACGGTACTCGTACTTGTCGACCGCTCGCATCAGACCGGTGTTGCCTTCCTGAATCAGATCCAAGAACGACAAACCGCGGTTACGGTACTTCTTAGCGATCGAAACGACCAAACGAAGGTTTCCGCTGCTTAGCAAACGCTTGGTCGCCTCGTAGTCTTCAAAGTGTTTGCGTGCCTTGGTCATGCGATTGTGCAGACTTCGGGGGCTCTCCTGAGTGACCAACATCAACTCACGCAGTTCTTGTCGCAGGTCAGCAGCCTCGTCCCGGCTTATCGCGTCGGTACCAAGTTCGGCCAAGCGAGCACGAATGAAGTTCATGCGGGATGAAATCTCTTCGAGTTGCTTCAACAGCGGAGTCACCCGGCGGCTTCGCAGGCTCAACTCTTCGACCAACTCGAGGCATTTGACGCGGTTGCGGATGAATCGGCGTCGCACTTCGGCTTTGAGACGTGGCGAGGTACTCTTGCGAACCATCTGGTCGAAATCGCCTTTGTTCTGGCGAAGCAGGGTGTCCAGCGTTCGCAAGTTGTGAGGCATTCGAGCACTGATTTGCTCTTTCGTGAGTCGCTCGGTCAGCGACACCTTGATCGTACGATCGAAGGGAAGTTCGCCGGTGTGCACGCGGTGCAGAGTGGCGACGGTAGCACGCATGGCGTAATCCGACTCCAGCAACGTTCGCCGGAACTGACGTCGCGTGATCTCGATCTTCTTTGCCAGTGAGATTTCTTCCTCGCGAGTCAGCAAAGGGATCTCAGCCATTTGGCTCAGATACATGCGGATGGGATCGTCACTTGCCTTGGGCATTTCCGTTGGCGAAGCCAGCACCTTTTCCTCTTCGACGGGAGCCCGCATTTCAGCGACTCTTGGCTCCGGTGCACGCGATGTCTTGACTTTCTTGTCCTGCGACTCGAGCAGCTCGAGTCCGTGATGCTCAATCGCCAAGAGAAGGTTGTTCAACTTCTCTGGGTTCACATCCTCATCGGGCAGATAAGTGTTCACTTCCTCGTAGGTCAGAAATCCGTTCTGCACGCCACGGGAGATCAGGGTAGCAAGTTCTTGGTCCATCAATTGCATTGCATTAGCCTCGTATTGACGCGTCGTCGTGACGCGTGGGGTCATTGAAAATCCATTTCCGAAAACGAAAGTTGTCAGCATCAAGCTTTCAACGGTCGTCTGTCGAAGTCACGCGTGGGAGGCAACGCGGAATTGCAATCCTTGCAATGACTTCGATGTACCTTTCTTAGTAGCGACTCTCCTTTGAGTTCGGGACGCTAATCGTTTTTGATTTGATGTTTCGGTCGCTCTGCTTCAAACAACGCTTTAAGCATAGCGTCTTCTTCACTTTGTTCCATGCCGGCTGAGGCAAGAAGTTCAATCTGTTTTACTTTCTCTGCTGCCGAAGCGCGCTCATGATACTTCGCCATGATCGCGACGTAGCGTTCTTCCGGTCCTTCGGGCAACTTTCCTTCTTGATCACGAACGCGATCTTGCAGGGAAACAATTTCGTTTTTTAGTTGTTCGTTTTCTACCAACAGCAACAGCGCGTCGACATCGAGTGAGTGTCCATTCAAATCCAAGTCTTGATAAGCCGACAACAACATCTTGGCAATGTTCGACTCCAACCAATCGGGGTCGATCGCTTCGACTGCTGTACCAGCCAAGTCGGGACACTCAATCAAGGTCTCGAATAGCTTCCGATCGATGCCGACCATCGGACGCGACGAGTTCGACTGAGGTTCAGGACGCTGGCTGAACGACGACTGGCCGCCCGGAATATCTCCGTAGGCCCCCATGTCGAAATCGGCCGACTCATTGAACGCGGCGTTTGGATCGAAGGAAGACGGCGCCTGTGGCTGCCGTGACTGCGGCGCGGAAGCCGGAACGCTTGAGTTTGATGAACGACGACCCTGTGATTTACGGCGTGCCTCGTCACGCAACACGTCCAAACGACGCTCGAGCCGCTCAGCGTTCAGCTCAAAACTCTTGGACAAACGAACCAGCAACTGGTCCACTCGCAGGCCTTCGGGTGCCTTGGCGACGATTTTCAGCATCGTGTCGACAGCCGTCGTCACCGCGTGGGTATCCCGCGTGAAGTCGATACCGTGAGTCAGCCGAGCGAGCTTGTGATCGAGTGCGTCCGGTGCTTCGCTGACGAGTTTTTCAAATGCTTCGCGGCCGTGATCGGTGATGTAGTCGGCCGGGTCGCTGCCCTCGGGCAACGTCAGGACTCGCATGTCGACTTCAGCACTGACGAACAACTCCAGCACTTCGTCGGCACGGGTCTGGCCCGCCACGTCACCGTCGAGCACCAAGACAACGCGATCGGCGAATCGCTTCAATATCTTGACGTGCTGCTCACCCAACGCGGTTCCCAGCACAGCCACGACTGGTTCGATCCCCGCTTGGCGTGCAGCGACAACATCGGTGTAACCTTCCATCACCATGACGACCTTGTCACGGCGAATCGAATCGCGAGCCAACTGCAGCCCATACAACTGTTGCGACTTGCGAAACAGCAGCGTCTCGCGACCGTTGATGTACTTGCCGCCAGCATTGTCGCCGTATCGTTTAGCGATCTCTGGGATCAGCCGGCCCCCCAGAGCGATCGGACGATTCTGTAAATCGTGAATGGGGAACATCAGTCGCCCGCGGAACATGTCCACGAACCCGTTGCCGGATCGCTTGGCTGATGCCACGCCGGCGGCGTGGGCGACTTCGCCACTGAAGTTATGCTTCCTTAGCAAGTCAACGGCGTAACTCCAAGAGTCCGGTGAGAAGCCGATTTGAAAACGCTTGCGACACTCTTCGCTGACTCCGCGACTGTCCAGGTAGTCGCGGGCGATCTTGGCATCGTCCGTACTCGCGCTGTCGAGCAACTCGAAGTAACTGTCGTTGACCAACTTCATTGCCGCGAACAGGGTGTCTCGGTCCTCGGGCGATCCTGGCTGAGCTTTCTTGGCACGCCCGAACTCGGGAACTTCGATGCCAGCGAGTTCGGCTAGCGTTCGCAGTGCGACTGGAAACTCAACGCCATCGCGACGCATCACGAAACTGAAGACATCGCCGCCCACATCACAGGGCCAGCACTTCCAAGTTTGGCGTTCTTGATTGACGGTTAGCGAAGGACGCTTGTCGTTGTGCCATGGACAACGAGCAAGAAAGTCGCGTCCTCGCGGATGCAACTCTAGCGTAGCGCCGATGACATCCACGATGTCAGTCGCGCTTCGCACTCGCTCTTTTAGGTCGAAGTCCGTGATGGACAACCGACTTCTCCGTGGGAAGGAACCAATCGATCTTGAAGTGAGGCAACCAGGCGCGGTAAATCGCGTTCGACGGTCCTCCGTCAAAACACGACTGCTCCAAAAAGATTCAGCTCCTGCTTCATCCTCCTGATTGTCTCGCCTAAATCAAGATTGGCGAAACGTACTCAATCGGTCCACCCGCCGTGTCTTTTTCGAGACCACGGAAACCTCCACGAATGGGGCCCTCAGGAAAATTTCGATTGATTGCAATCCATTGCAGCGTAGCAAGTCTGGCTGGCCCTTTGAGCCACGCCAAGTTTCTACCACGAGCGATTTCCAATTGTGTGATCATCCAGGAAACGGGTCAACATCAATTGTGAAACAGGAGGATGCCTGGCTCAGCGATCTCGGCAAAGTCGAGCAATCGCTTGATTCCTCTTCGACTGGAGTGCCTCAGGGCAACTCAGCTGTCGAAGATAGGCAGCAACCAATCCAGCGGAATGGCCCGACCCTTCCGGTAAACCAGGCACCGGGCCGCTCGAACCGCTCCGCTCAACGCGAACGCATTTTGAAAAACTGAGTTGCCCCGTGGAGAGCCTGCGGCTCGCGAAACAATTGGGACAATTGTTCTACAATGCGAGCAGGCTAGGACTTTTTGGCCAGCTCGGTCTCGACGGCTTTGAGCAGTTCAGCGTCGTCTGGATCGGTGGGCGGTGCGAACCGGTTGACGACGTTGCCTTCGCGATCGATCAGAAATTTCTCGAAGTTCCAGGCAACTTTTCCTTTTCCGACGGGCTTGGCTTCTTGACTGGTCAGGTGCTTGTAGATCGGGGCTGCTTCGGGGCCATTGACGTCCACTTTGCTAAACATAGGGAAATCGACGCTGAACTTACTGGTGCAAAACTGCTTGATATCAGCATTGGAGCCCGGTTCTTGGCTGCCAAACTGGTTGCAGGGAAATCCAAGCACGACGAATCCCTTCTCTTTGTACTTCGAATACAGACTCTGCAGCCCTTCGTATTGGGATGTCAGACCACATTGGCTGGCCACATTCACGACCAAAACGACTTTTCCTTCGTAGTCATGCAGGTCGACTTCCTTCCCATCGATTGATTTCACGTTGAAATTCAGGGCACATTCGTGGTCTTCGTTGGCATTTGTCATGAGGGATAGGGCTCCAAATGCGAGGCAGGCTGAAAGGATGAAACGCATGGGATCTGGCTCCAGGAAAGGGAAAACGGTTATGCGTTGACGAAGGCGGGGGGACCGAAAACGGGTAATTTTTGCCTTCTGAGCGAAGTATAGCGGGGGTGACAGTGGCACTAGCGGGCGATCCCAATTAGTTTCTCCTTCTTCGCGGAATTGCATTCAAATGCTTGACGCGATCTTCACACCCTGAGACGATTCCGCTTCCCATCCCACCCCTCGATCACTGCGCACACTATGGAAAACCGAAAGAAGCTTCTTACCGCTGGGTTTCTTACCCTTATCGCAGCCGGAATCGGTTTCGCCGTTCGCGGCGGACTGCTGGACGTTTGGTCGAAGCAGTACGGATTCACGATGACCGAACTCGGTCAGATTACCGGTGGCGGTCTGCTGGGCTTCGGATTGGTGATCTTGATCGCCGGTTTCCTGATCGATTTCATCGGCTACAAGAAGCTGATGATGTTGGCTTTGGTCTGCCACGTTGTTTCGGCCGTCATGTTGTTTGCGGCCACGCCCGTGTTCAACGCGTCGGGAAAAGACGCCGTCTACATGCTGCTGTATATCTCGATGTTTATCTTCGCGATTGGCAACGGAATCTGCGAAGGGGTGATCAATCCGCTGACGGCGGCTTTGTATCCGGAACAAAAGACTCACTACTTGAACATTCTGCATGCAGGCTGGCCTGCCGGATTGGTCATCGGTGGCTTGATCGTGTTCGCGAAAGACATGGTGGGTTGGGAAATCCTGATGGCAACCTTCCTGGTTCCGGTGGTGATGTACGGCTTCATTGCCGTCAAGGAACAATTCCCCAAGACGGCTGCCGAAGAGGGAGCAATTTCGTATGGTGGAATGTTCGCGAAGCTGATTGGCCCGTTCTTCATCATCCTGTTGGTTGCACACGCTTGCGTGGGCTATGTGGAATTGGGAACGGACAGTTGGATCAACAAGATCACAGGAAAGATCCTCAGCAGCGCAACGCTGGGAACGGCACTGTTCATCTACACATCGCTGCTGATGACTGGTCTACGATTTTTCGCGGGACCGATCGTTCACAAGATTTCCTCGCTTGGTTTGCTGTTGGCCAGTGCCGTGATTGGTGCCTGCGGCTTGTACTTGATCAGCATTGGCGACAGCGTTCCATTCATGTTCCTTGCGGCCACCATTTACGCGCTTGGCAAAACGTTCCTTTGGCCAACGATGCTGGGTGTGGTTGGCGAGCGGTTCCCTCAAAGTGCGACCGTGGCGATGGCACTGATGGGTTTCGCTGGAATGACTTCGGCCGGCTACTTGGGCGGACCTGGAATCGGTTACAAGCAGGACTACTACGCGTCGCAGTACATTCAGGAGAATGCTCCTGAAAGCTACGCTCGTGTGAAGGCTCCGAACGAGAACAAGTTCTTGATGTTCCCTCCCATCACAGGTATCGATGGTGCCAAGGCGGGAATGATCGAAGACAACGGAACTGCGATCACCTCGGAAGTCGAAATCGCGGGTGACAGCATCAACGATGAAGCATTCAAGGGGCTCAAGGATCAAAACGATTGGTGGCAGGCCAACAAGGAATATGTCGCCGCAGATGCTCCTTCGGTCGAAGCCGCCACACTGCACGGCAGTCGAATGGCGATCCGCATGACCGCCTTGGTGCCAGCCACGATGGCAATCCTGTATCTGATCCTGATCGTCTGCTTCAAGGCCCCAAAGCACGACGAGGAAGCTCGAACCGAAGGCGAGGCAGGCGAGCTGTCCGAGTACTAAGCCAAGCTGAACCTTCGAGTTTCGTTTGACCACGGAATGCCGGCACCGCTCAGCGGTGTCGGCATTCTTTTTGCGCCCACCGAGGCAGTTGTGCGGATGTGGCGACTAGCTGCGAGCAGTTGAGAATCAGATTGGGGCTCGTTTGCCGCGATTTTCCTGGCATTCGACCTTCAATGACCTCCGATGCGGAACACTGCGGCTGGAAGCCGCAGCCACCCCGGAATTTGGGCCGTTCTATCCCTGCATCCTTGGGCGTCGGCTTTTTCGTTTGATCCGCGAGCGAGCTGGCGGCTCACCTCTGATGCGGAACACTGCGGCTGGAAGCCGCAGCCACCCCGGAATTTGGGCCGTTCAATCCCTACAAGCGGGCCAGCCGATTGGATTCGACTGCTGGCCGAACCGCCGGTGAGCTTGGATTCGCTGAATCGGGGAGCTTGGAGTAGAATGAGCGACTGAGGCTTCGGCCCCTTTTCTGTCTCCTCGTTCCGCAAGCGATTTCGTCATGCCGCGTTTTATCGTGCTCTCCCTCGCTCTGGTTTCCACTTTGCTGGTCACCGCTAGCCACGCTCAGACCATTCCGCCACATGTTGCCAAGCAACTAGGGCTGACTCAGGCATGGATGCGGCACGTGAATGTTCCGACGGGGGTCCAGTCGATCTCGGACCAACAGTTGTTTGTTCACGAAAGCGAACCAAACGAGTACGTCGAGATCGTCAAAGCCGCAGCGGAAGGCGAAGAAGGCGAAGGCGAAGTCTTGACGCGAATCCTGACCACGCGTTTGGGCAGCAGCGGACAGGCGATCGGCTTGCAGGAAGCCCAGCGTCTAGCAAGCAACGAGATCCGACGCCTGAAGCGTCGTAGCATCACTGCTTCGATGAACGTTCGCAAAGTTCCTCGCGTTCGACTCTACACGATCGCCAATGACGGAATGCTGGAAAGTCGTGATGCAGAAACTGGCGAACCGATCTGGACCGTCAAAGTCGGCGACCAACGCCTGCCCTACTCGGCTCTGGGCGTTGGCGAGAAAAACATCACTGTCATCAACGGCGCGAACGTGATTCTTGTCGAAGCCTCTACCGGTGAAGTCATTCAAGAAGTCCAGTCCATGAGCGTGCCTTCTTATGGCGCTGTCATCTCTGGCAAGTACGCCATGGTCCCCACGATGAACTCAAGCGTCCAAGGCTACCACTTGGACGATCTGAAGCAGCGCCCCTTTTTGGAAATGGTCGCTGGCAGCCCGCTGGCTTTGCCGACGAAAGCTCCAGGAACCACTCGCATCGCCTGGGGAACCGATCGGGGTTACGTTTACGTGATGGAACTGCAGGGTCGACCATCGGTCCTGTTCCGGCTCAATACCGATGGCACGGTCCACGGCCGAATCGCAGCAGCCAGCGGCGACCGATTCTATTTCGGATCGGAGTCGGGACAAGTCTACGGACTACGTGCGACGCGAACCGGTCGTGTGATGTGGAGCATGCCATTCGGCGAACCGTTCTATCACGAGCCAATCGTGATGGAGGACCAACTGTTGATTCGCTCGACGTTCGGAAACCTCTACTCACTGGCGCTCGACAGCGGCATCATGCAGTGGGAAGAAGCCACCTCCAACGTAGCTGACCTGATTGGAAGCTTTGGTGACTACATCTATGTCACCAACCTATCGGGCTCCTTCGGCGTGCTGGACAAGAAGACCGGTCGCCAGATTCAATCCTACTCCTCGGTACGTCCCGCCAGTTACTTGGTCAACAAACTGACCGATCGACTTTACTTGGTCGACGAAGCCGGAAACGTCCAGTGCTTGCGTAAAGACGGCGCGACGCTTCCGACCTTCAACACTCAACCAGACATCCAAGAGCAAGTCGAAGAACCCGTCGCTGCAGACCCCAAGGACGATACGCCGTTCGGGGCCGACCCAGGCATGAGCGATCCATTCGGTGGCGGCAGTGATGCCGATCCGTTCGGGGGCAGCAGTGATGCCGATCCATTTGGTGGCTCCGACGAAGAGTCAATGGACGATCCATTCGGCGGCGACAACCCGTTTGGGTAACGAGCAGGTAGCTCAGCCATCGCCGATGGCACCAACGGCGCTCAAACGCTGACGACGAGACGCGTCTTCAGGCTTTCGTTTCTGAGGCCTTCGTCGCCTTGGCCTTTCGAGTCGCCGAGGAAAGCCTGCCCCGACGTGCAGGCTTGCTGCCCCATGAACGGTGATCGCTCGATTTAGCAGCATTGCCATCGCGGCCAGCGGCTCGTTTCGATTTCCCGAGCACCAGTGTTCTCGGAAAGCCATTCATCGTCACAGCTTGCCCTGCCCTCGAAGTTTGCCACTTCAGCTTCCGGCGCGGCGTGGAAAACCTAAAAGTTATTCATGTCGAGATGGGCACCCCCCACCTTTGGTGTATGCTGTCTAGCAGATGTGAGCGTGCTTCGATTCTGACCAAGCTCGCACGAATTCGACGGGGAATAGCGTCGTTTCATTCAGAAATTGTGACATGGAATTTACATGAGCGAATCACCCAATCGCGAATCCCCTCAAGAAGAACAACTTGAGAGCGGCTCAACAGAAGTGGACGTGAACACGACCGCCGAAGAAATCATGGACCGCTGGGAAGACTCCATGGAGGCGGGCAAACCGCTGGCCGTGGAGACGCTGTGCGAAGCCTGCCCTGAGTTGGTAGATGAGATTCGCGACCGAGTCAAAAAGCTGAGCTCGGTCGATCGCAAACTCTCGCGGAGAAAAAAGAAACGCGTCCAGATGGAACCGCTCAACATCCAGTCGGTGATTGACGATTTGCGGTTCGTCAACGCGGGCGGATTGGGAGAAGTCTTCAAAGGGGAAGATGCCAAGTTGCATCGAAGCGTCGCGATCAAGTTCATGCACACGCGTCTGTGTGCGGATGAAGAGAGTCGCAGTCGATTCGCGCTCGAAGCCGAGGTCACAGGCCGACTGGAGCATCCCGGCGTGGTCCCGTTGTACGGTTTTGGAAGTTCCGACGACGAGCGACCTTTTTATGCGATGCGGTTCATCGATGGCGAAACACTGGATGACGCGATCGATCGATACTTTGCCAAAGTAGATGTGACGCATGGCGACGAAGCCCGCGTCGACTCACGTCGATTGCTGGCCAACTTTGTGTCGGTTTGCAAAACGATGGCTTACGCGCACAACCGTGGCATCGTTCACCGAGACATCAAACCCGCCAACGTGATGCTGGGGCGTTTTGGTGAGACGATCGTTGTGGATTGGGGTTTGGCGGTCCCAGTGATGCGCGACGAACGCTTCAAGAGCAGTGGCGAGCAGACGTTGATGCCCTCGGCCAACAACTCGAACAGCGGCTCGACGTCCGGACGGGGCGCCGGCACACCCGCGTTCATGAGCCCCGAACAGGCCTCCGAGTTGGCTCCTACGCCGGCCAGTGACATTTACAGTCTGGGCGCAACGCTGTTCAAAATCCTCTCGGGCAAACCACCGATCTGTTCCAAGTCACTGCCGGAAATCCGCAGCAACTTAATCGATGGGAAGCTGCCCGTCCTGAGCGATTTGCGAAGTGACATCCCCAAACCGATGCAAGCGATCTGCGAAAAAGCGATGGCGTTGCATCCGACAAACCGATACCCCACCGCGTTGGACCTGGCGCGAGACGTCGAACGATTCCTTGCTGACGAACCGGTCACTGCGTACACCGACACGGTCGGCCAGCGTTTGATGCGGTTTGCTCGTCGTCATCGCTCCGCCTTCCAAACGTTGCTGGTGGGCTTGGTGCTGTGCATGGGGCTTTCGATTTTTGCGGCCTTGGCTCAATCCAACAGTGCCCGTACCGCCCGCGACGCAGAACAAAAGGCGATCGCAGCGGGAGTCGAGATTCAATCTGCCAAGGAGCAAGCAGACGAATATCGGAACAAGAACCTAGCGATGTCCAGCCAGTTCATGGCAAGATCGATCGGGCAAGAAATCGATCGAATTTGGCACGTTTTGGAATACGAGGCGAACTCGCCCGAGTTGCGAGAGCTGGTCAAACAGCTGAACATGACGGTGACCTCCGCAGACAGTGGCGTGCCGTCAGAGTTGCAGATACCGTTGCAGGAGTGGATGGAGCGTCGGGCTCGCAAGAACGAGGGCATTGTGCCTGCCCTGTTCGCACTCAATTTCAACGGAATCCAACTCGCGCGTGCCCCCCTGGCAAGCGTCAACCAGGTTGGCCAGAGCTTTGCCTTCCGCGACTACTACACCGGAATTGGACACGACTTGGCCAAAGAGGATTCGCCGCGAAACGTCGGTCCGTTGATCGGGAAAGACGTCCACATGTCAGCTGCCTATCTGAGCACGTTGCGGGGCGAAGAACATTTGAAGGTCACCTTCACCGTCCCCATCTGGGACGATTTCCCGGAAAAACGTCGACGTCGAATCGGCGTGCTGGGAACCTCCGCAAGTATCGGCTCGCTGAACAAATCGTTCGAGGGAACCAATGCGTGGTTAGTGGATATGCGTGAGAACGATCTGTTGAATTCAGACGAGGCGACCGCGGAACGCCGGGGCTTGTTGCTGCAGTACCCAGGGCTGACTCGCCAAAGTGGTGCCTCGACGTATCCCTGTTTGCTGAAGGAAGACGTCGCCGCGCTCGCACCACTGGTCGATGGCGATGGTGGTCCGTTGGATTATAGCATCAGCGATCCGATCGCCATTGGTACCAAGAGACACGCGGCGATCATGCCCGTCACCATCGACGGTCGAGGGTCACGGGTTTATCGAACCCAATGGCTGGTCGTTGCCGCCGAAAAGTGATCCGGCTGTTTTCTCGGGTCGCCCGTTCGCGTCACCCGTGAGAAGTCGGTTCAGCTAGGGGCTGGTCATCGTTTCGATCAATCGTGTCACAAGCGATCGGTTGTCGGCGATTGTCATCATGCCGATTTGGCCAGCGTGGACTTCCACGCTGGTGATCGGATCGAGCTTGGTCAGACTTTCGAGTTGCGGTTCAACGGTTCGCAACGATTCCCCTTCGACCGGCGACGGTTCGACAGCCAGCGGCCCTCCCACCATCGCAGAGAGCGCTGGGTGCGGAAGCGACCGTCGTGCACGCGGTCGCAATGGCGCTGGAACGGCTTGCAGTTTCTGTCCACCACGCAATCGGACCGACGTCTCGCCACCCTGCTTCGAGGCGTTCTGATAGGCCTGCATGTCACTCTCGCTGATCGAAGCCAGCAGCTCTTTCTCGTTGGGATCGCAAACGCGAAGCAACTCGTCGCCCTTGGAGACGAACCGCCCCTCCAGTGATTCGATCAACGGGTTCATCAACAACCCTTCGCGGGTGGCGACGATTTGCAGTCCAGCAATCTGTTCATCTAATTCGGCAAGCTGTCGGCGAAGGCTTTGAACTCGGCCGCTTTCGGACGACGACTGGGATAGGTCGCCTTGCCGACGGAGTTGAACCGACTTGAGTTCGGCGATCTTCAGTTCATCCGCTTTGCGTTCCCGTTCCAACCGAAGCTCGGGAGCATCGAGCTCTAGTAGCAACGTGCCGCTGGCCACGCGTTCGCCGCGTTCGACGTACACGCTTCTGACAAAGGCATCGGCAGTGGCGCGCGCAATTTGCTCGTCGCAAAAACGCACAACCACAGGAACTCGACGTGCAAACGGCGACGTGCTGGCGGCGAAGTACTGAACCACCAGCAGCACCAAACTCGCGAACATCAACAACCGCCCGCGCCGCGCATGGAGAAACAGATCCTTGTCAGCTAGCCCCGAGATCCAAACCTGATAGCACCAGCGACTGAATGGCAGGACTGCCCAAAGCATCGCTGCTGCAAAGGCGATCACCAGGCCCATTCCCTTGGCCCACATCGAAACACCAATGATCAGTCCCCCCATCCACACGACTTGGAAGACAACGCTGCAAGCGGCATGACAGGTTGCGAATGTTCGCCGCCAACCCGTCAACAGCGGTGCGGGTTGTTCATCACGCAGAATCCACCACTGCATCACACCACTGAGCTGGCGACGCCCGTGCATGCGTAGATTGGGGATTTCGGTCAGATCCGAGATCACATAGTAACCGTCCAAACGAAGCAACGGATTCGCGTTCACCAGCAACGTAGCCGGGCCCGCGATCAGGACGAACTGCGCCGCGAGATGCCGCGTCATTCCTTCGGGGAGAAACCACCAAGCCAAAGCGGCTACCGCAGCGACAGCCAACTCGAAGTAGACCCCGCCAAGCGCAATCTGTACTCGACTCCAGCGACTTTTCAGCTTCCACGCATCGGTCACATCCACGTAGGCCAGCGGAGCGCAAAGAAAGAACATCATCCCCATCTTGCCGACACGGACACCATGGTGACTCGCAGCGATGGCGTGCCCCGCTTCGTGGATGACCTTTGCAACTGCCCACAGCACAACCAACACCATCCAAATCTCGGGATCGAACATCCGAGTGAGTTCGTCTCCGAAGTCTTGATGGTGCGATCCAACCACCGTGACGCCGGCCAACACCAGCACCGACCAGCCGATCATCCCAGCAGTCGAAAAGACGAATCCGAGTCGACGCTCCATGCTTTGAGCAAGCTGATTCGCCTCCATCAGCGGAAAGCGTTGACTGATCAGCAGTGACAAGTAGCCAGGCAGTCGCTGAGTCCATGGCAGCGTCTTCTTCGCAGGACTCGGCGCAGGCGCACCTGAAACGACCGGCGCAGCCAAGTTGCTGCCAATCAGTCGACCAACGAAATCAGCAACCTCGGAGGCCTCCCATTTGATCCCATCACGATTGATCTGCTCGGTGATCTCAGCGATCGTTCGCTTGCCATCCAGCAAACGAACCACACGGTATTCCTCGGGCCCGAGTTGGAAGAACTTTCCTGTCGCCTGGTGTTTCGCAACCACGTTCGATTTCCCACCAATCTCACGACGCAAGAATTCCACCTGCGGATCAATCGCGACAATCGGTGTTTCGGTGGGTGGGTCGGCGGTCATGTTTTCGTATCTTGCTATTAGGGTTCCCGATCTGTGAGCCGCGACGCATGAGCGGCCGGGAGCTGTGTCATCGCCGTGCCCTTGACGGCCCGCGGTTCAGGTGATGCCGGTGCATTAGTATCCGATCCACCACAGGACTCGCTCGAAGGCAGTTCGGCCCCAAGACCAAATCCAGGGCCGGATGGGTCCGTAGGTGATCGCTTCGCCTCGCATTCCGGGCCGCAACTTCTGGTCAGTGTTGTCGAGTTCGGTGCGCGCGATGAACACGTTGCGGTCGTCGCGCAGTTCACTTCGCGGAAAAACACTTTGCAGGGGCAGTTCCATGGACCGACCACCGATGGCGTCAATTTTGACTCGCGTTGTTGCTCCGGCGGAGACGTAACCAATCTCGCACTCAGGGATTTCTACTTCCAAAATCATTTTGTCCATCGGTGCAACTTCGATCAGCGTTTGGCCCTGATCCAAAGTTGATCCCTCGAATCGTTCCAGGTCGCCGTTGACGATCACGCCTGCGATTGGACTGGCCACTTCCAATCGTCCCAGACGATCGCTGATCAGGTCGTGTCGCCGCGTCAACTGCTTCTTGCGGAGTGAGGCTTGCTGGGCATCGGCGATTCGCCCCGTCGCCAAAGCCACGTTGTGCTCTTTGGCGGCTTGCTGAATTTCGGCATCCACCCCTTCGCGCTCGAGACGCAGCGGTCTTCCGTCGAGTGTGAACAGAACATCGCCCGCGGCAACTTGGTCGCCCGGCCGAACATTGCTCTTGAGAAGTGTTGCTTCAAAAGGCGCCGACACAATCCGTTGATGCGTCGTCTCTACTTTGGCAGTGCTGGCGACCCGATAGTGAACCGGCCACAAGGCCAACACACAGAGGACGATGCCGGCCATGCTAAGCGAGAGTTTGCCGCGACGAATCACACTGACGGCGATCGATGGCATGGAACGCGCGGGCCGACTCCAAATGCCATTTCCGACCGTCTCCATGGCGGTTTGCAGCCAACGGAGATCGATCAGACGAATCTCATCAGCGCCACCTTCGATACGGATCTCGCAACGTGAGGTAGCAATGCTATTGGGCAAGGAGAAACGAATCGAGGTTTCGCCTCTGGCACAAACCGCATGGTCGGAGGGCCAGACACCTTCATCGTCCTCACCCCATAAGCCTGACATGTCTTGGTGCAGGGAACTCTCGCTGCCCAACCAGCCCAGACGATGATCATACAGCAAGTTCAAATTGCTCTTCCCCATCCCGCAGCGCACCGAGCAATCGGGACAAAGCGTTGCCAAAAAGTCCACCATTTCGGCGACTGCATCGCGGCGGCTGGGCGCCTGCAAGATGCGGTTCATCAATTCCAAAGTGACAGCAGCCGCATCGACCGGAGCTGGCTTGGTCACGTTCGGCTTGATCACCGAATTCAGTTTCTCGACGGCATCGTCCAACGCAGACTCAACGGAATCAGCCGCGTTCGCGCGAGTCGCTGCCAACGAGACCGAAAGCCCTGAATGGCCGCTGTCTAACTGAAGCTGTGGATCGGCAGGTGAGTTCATCGGTTGATACGCCTCCCAATGTGCTCGATCGTGACTGCTGGTTCGCGAGTCAATCGCTGAGCGGTTTTTCGGTTGGGCTTGGCATGGTGCAACAGGTGCAATGTGCAACGATCACCGGAAAGAAGCGTCCCCTCCGAATTATCGAGCTCGATGCGAACCTGTACGGTTCCGCTTTCACCATCGATGTCAGGCGCGATCGAACTGATATTCGCGTCAATCGTCTTTTCGGTACTGCGAAGGTAGACACGAGCGGGTGAGCCAACCTGGAACAAATTCGTTTCTTCGACGGGCACGTTCACCACCGCAAACATCTTGTCCATCACCAACAGCCGGACGATGGCTGGGTCGCCCGGCGTGATGTACTCTCCCGGTTCGTGGAAGACCTCCGAGATCACGCCGCCGGCCGGCGCGACCACTTGGCGGCGGAGCAATTGCAACTCAGCTCGTCGCAATTCCAATTTGCGAAGTT
>JBGCGI010000357.1:0-3900 GCA_045110715.1 Rubripirellula sp. | reverse complement strand
TAGTGACTAGCGGTCGCAGAGACAAGTGAATTGTTGAGGTCGCCACCTGCCGTATGGTTGCCTGGTGTTCCTGCCGGTGCTGAAGCAGTCGGGATGACCCCGGCTGCTGTCGGAAAGTCGTACGGCGTCCCCAAATTGTTGGTGAAGCGGTTTGTTAGCAGCGCACTCAGACTATCGGTCCCCACGCCGGAAGTGTTGTACTCCCCAAACGAATGACCGAGTGCCAAGACGCTTGCGCCCGTCGCGACATGGTTGGCGACCGCGAGTGCATCGTCCTTGGTTAACGATCGCAGGTGATCGTGACCGGCAATGATCAGCCCCACGCCATCAAGTGACTGCCCCACCAATGACGATACAGTGCCTTGCATTACCAGCGTGTGGCTCGCGAAGGTGCTGTTGTCCACCAGATCGGCAAAGAAGTTGGAGTACCTTGCCCCCGCGTTCGTACTCTCATAGTCAACCACCAGCACATTGATGACTGCGGCCTGCGATATCGCAGTGGTAGCACTCAAGAGCGCAAGAACCAAGAAAGCCCGAATCCCTGACATCGCATTCCCTCATCGAATATTGCCTGGCGATGCTCTTCGTCGCCCCAGTCCAATTGGTGAACGACATGTCCAGCAGCCGACTGGCTCCTAATAGACAGCGAGAGCGGAAAGGCAGTAAGACCGGTAACCCAGTGGGTTTGGAGGGCCCCCAGCAGGCAAGGACGTGATGCCTGCGGTCGCTCGAAGAGGGCTCACGCAAAGGCTCCCAGGCGCAAAGAAGACCATCGATGCGGATCGGAGCGATCTTGAAAGCCTTGACCGATTCGGCCTTTGCGACTTTGTGTCTTTGCGTGAGACAGCTTTACGCCAGTGGGTTGAAGGTTAGGCCGCTGAGCAGTTTTGGATAGAAATACGTGCTCTTTGCAGGCATTCGCTCCTTGTGCAGGCTGATTGCCTCGACGTGCTCCAGCTTTGCCGGCATCACCAATGCCGCCAGCGTGTAGGGCTCATCGCTGTCGCTTTCCGCTTGGCTGCCTTCGCCTCGCATCCCCTCAACCACTTCACTGACCTCGTGGACATAAGTTGGCTTGGGGTGGCCCTTCGACTCCAGGAGCTCGTCGATGACCAAACGATGCAGCAAGCTGACGCCGAGTCCTTGCCAATCATCGCTTTGCTGGCCAGCGAGTTCTTTCATCTTCGCAACCGCTCCATCGCTGGCTTTCGCCAACACCCACTTGTCGTCCTCGACTCCGTAGACAGCCACCAAGCCCTGCTGATCAGCCGACTCCATTGCCGCCCATGCCTCGTTTGCACCGTCCAGCCCGTCGATCGTTTTGCAGTCGAAAGCTCCGGACAATTTGTCCGTGATTTGCTGAGACGAGTATTTCGGAGTCCCGCGTAGCAACCGGTGTGTTGGCAGACCGCTCATGCCCGGATCGCTCATTCCGACCAGCATCGTCATCACGAAGTTGGCCGGATGATCCTCAGGCAGCGTGCCCTCTTGCTCGGTCATCTGGTCCATGTCGTTGCAGGCTGTCTCGTAGCGATGGTGTCCATCGGCCACGAACATTGGGCGGTCCTCCATCAACGCACTGACTTTCGTCGCCACGCTCTCGTCGGTCACTGGCCACAAAATGTGCCGCACGCCCAGGTGATCGGTGGCCTCGATTGGCGTCACACCCTCGGTCGCGGCGTCGAGCAAAGTGATCACTTCGTTCTCTGGATCGGGGTACAGGCCAAAGATCTGGCTGTTGTTTTGTTGGGTCGCAGTGGTCAGCTTCAGACGGTCCACCTTGGCTTTGGGATGCGTCTCCTCGTGTGGATAGATGTTGCCTTCGCCGAAACGTTGCAAGCGAACGCGGCCCATGAACCCGCGGCGATTGACGGTCTTTCCCTCGTACTCAAACTGCTGGTGATAGACGTAATACGCAGGAGCCTCTTCCAACTTCAGCACGCCCTCGTCCCGCCATTGCTGGACGAACTTGGCAGCTCGCTCGTACTTTTCGTCCCCTGAATCGCCAGGCTCAATGCGATTGAGAATGATTCGGATCACGTTGGCAGGGTGCTGCTTGTACAGCTGGTCCTGAAGCTCGGGATCAATCACGTCGTAAGGAGGCGCGATCACATTCGACAGTGAGCCGACGTGGTCCAAATTGTAGCGAAGACCGGCGAAAGGGGCAGTTTGTGGCATTTGTAAGGGCCAAAAGATTCGGGCTAAAGTTGCGTGGTGAGTCGATCGTCAGACACCTGAAAACAGGATCAAGGCGGGCTGACGGCGAGCAGTTTATCAGGTGCAGCGAAAGTTGGAACAGTTGACAGAAACGAGCAAGCACGGAACAACTTGACCTGGTCACCGACTCCTGACTCCTGATGCCTTCCCGTTCATGCTGATCGATCCGAGTTTCCTGTTTCGCTTTGAAGTCGCGATCCGCGAGCACACATGCCAGTGGACGCCCAAGGGACTGAAACTTCCCGAGTCGTGCCGCTTGCCGTCCTTCGGCGCTCTCGCAGAGCGGCCCGTGTTTGCGGACGTCCGTATGGCATGGTGCAAGGAGGGCATCGGGATCAACGTGATGGTCACCGGCAAACGCCAGTTACCGTGGTGCCGAGAGACCCGCCTGGAAGAGAGCGATGGATTTCATTTCTGGATCGACACGCGATGCAGCCCGGGAATCCATCGCGCGACCCAGTACTGCCATCGCTTCCTGTGGATGCCCGGTGGCGGCGGCCCCAAACACGAACGCCCAATCACCGCCCTGATCCCGATCAATCGAGCACGCCCGCATCCGAAATCGATCAAGCCGGGGTCGGTCAAAGACTCTGCCCAACCCCGACACGATGGAGACGATCTGTCCGGCCTCATCCCTGCGGCAGCCCTGACCGGGTTCGAACCGAGCCAACAGCCGAGAGTCAGCCTGTTCTATGCCGTGATCGATCGAGAACTCGGCTGGCAAACGCTCGCCCTGGGACCGGAATTCCCCGTGATGGATGACCCCACCTTGTGGGGCGAAGGCGTACTGAAGAAGTCGTAGGCCCAGAGCCGAGCATCCGTTCCCATGGTTCCCCAAGCCAAAGCCTCCCCAGCCACAAGCCACTGCCACAATCGCCCAACTGGGAAGATTGCGTGAAGCTCGCGTGTTCAGCGCCCCATCTTTTCTTTCCAAATTCGCGGCCAAACCCCTTGGGTGGGCGTTACGATTCGCGCCAGGATTTATAGAATTTCGGTAAGCTTCGGAATCAAAACGATCGATACAATCCGTAAAGTCCAACCAATCCCTCCACTTCAAGTCCACCACCCTGACGTCAGAAACCTCCCGCAAGGCGATCGCGGAATCGATGACTCAGGGTCTCGGCATGCTTCGAGCACTTCATGACGGCCCCCACAACTAGTAAAGATGTCCAGTCAGTCGCTGGAATCACCGTTCGGCTTGCAGGCGACTCCGGCGACGGAATGCAGCTGCTTGGAACCCAACTGACCAACACCAGTGCCCTGGCTGGCAACGATGTCGCTACCTTCCCCGACTTCCCAGCTGAGATCCGCGCCCCACGCGGCACACGCGCCGGTGTCTCCGGATTCCAAGTCCAATTTGCTAGCGAAGAAATTTTCACGCCAGGCGATACGCTCGATGCATTGGTCGTGATGAACCCCGCCGCGATGGTCACCAACATCAGCGATCTGCGAAAAGGCGGCATCCTGATCGCCAACGAAGACGGCTTCAACGACAAAGAGTTCAAGCTAGCAAAGGTCGAGTCGAATCCGCTGGACGCCAGTGTGATCGAGGAGACGTATCGGATCGTCAAAGTTCCGATGACCAAGTTGACTCGTACCGCGGTCGCCGAATTCGGCCTGGGCACCAAGATCGCTGATCGCTGCAAGAACTTCTTTGCGATGGGATGGGTCTACTGGCTGTTC
>JBGCGI010000356.1:0-6481 GCA_045110715.1 Rubripirellula sp. | reverse complement strand
CGGCGAAAGCATGTCGATCGAGGTCGTCCGAACCTTGGCGCTCGCGGTCAAGAACGAGCACATTCGCCGTGTCACGATTCGTGTCAACGATCTCGTTGCAGCACACCTGAACAATAAGAAGCGTCGTGATGTCATGGAGATGGAAGACAGGGGTAAAATGACGGTTCAGATTCTCGGTAGCGAAGCACTCTACCCAGAGCACATGGAAATGGATTGCCGTGACGAACGAGGCGAGAGAGTAGAAATCGATTCGGGAGCTTGAAATGATTGACTTGGGAGTGAACATTGACCACGTCGCCACCGTGCGCCAGGCTCGACGAACGTACGAGCCGGATCCGGTGGTGGCGGCAGCGCTTGCCGAACAGGGCGGCGCCGATGGCATCACGTTTCACCTTCGAGAAGATCGTCGACACATCCAAGATCGCGATGTCGAGATTCTGATGCAGACCGTGACGGTCCGCACGAATCTGGAAATCGCTGCTGCGGAGGACGTTGTGAAGATCGCCTGCCGGGTGAAACCGGATTGGGCGTTGCTGGTGCCCGAGAGTCGTCAGGAAGTGACGACCGAAGGCGGCTTGGACGTCGTCTCCGATTCGGGACGAGTCGCTGATGCGGTCGCCCAGCTCAAAGCTGCTGGGATCCTCGTCAGTCTGTTCATCGACCCCGACCAGAACCAAGTTGATGCTTCGGCCAAGCTTGGCGTCGATGCGGTTGAACTCCACACGGGGCCCTACGCGCTGGCGCGTCGTGATGCACAAGTTGCGGAGCTTGCACGCCTGAGTGATTCAGGTCGAGCCGCATCCAACGCTGGCCTGCGTCTACACGCCGGGCATGGACTGAACTACGCCAACGTGCGTCCAGTCGCCTCCATTCCCAAGATGGCGGAGCTGAACATCGGCCACTCGATCGTTAGCCGCGCCGTGATGGTCGGCATGAAGGAAGCCGTCGCCGAAATGCGTCGCATCCTCGATCTGATTTGAGCTGGCTTCAAAAGAAGTAAGCGAGAACTTCTCTGTTCACTCAAACGAATGCTAGAAGACGTACTCAGAGCTTCCATGATGCGGCTGCGCCGTCGCTTGCATCCGGTTGACGTCCGCTATTTCAACGGCTCCGATTGAACACTAGGTTCGATCGTTGGCAGGCGATAGCAGACTGCTTCAGCGGAGTTGCGAACGTACAGCCGATCACCGACGACGACGGGATGGTTCCAGGTCCGGCCTTCAAGTGCGTCCAACTTCGCCAGCTCTTGGTGCCGTTCGGGACTGGCCTTCAGGAGTACCACTTCCCCATTCTCGCTCTGCACAAGCAACGTCCCGGAAGAGGAAAGCAACAGGACCTGACCCTTGCCGTATCGACCGCGTTTCCATTTGCGTTCGCCCGCTTCACGATCAATGCAGGTGAAAATCGTTCCGTCGAAGCCGTACAGGTGATCCTCGTAGAGCACGAAATCGTTGAAGTCGGGCTTCAGCTTCGCACTTGTCCAAACCTCTTCCGCTGCGAATTTTCCGTCTTCCGTCTTGCTGACTTGGATCAGTCTGGTGCCCAGCTCCTGAGTTGCCAACAAAATCGAATCGCCATTGATTACCGGTGGCTGGATCACACGGTATCCCTGATAGGGCCAGTCGTAGTTCAGCCACGAATCGCCCGTTTCTGGATCGAGCACATTGATTCCATCGTTGGTCAGCATCAGCACAACATTTTCACCAGCGAGCGTCGCAGATTGAGGCGAACTGTAGCTGTCGTTGCCTGCTGCGGCGGACCATTTCAAGTCTCCCGAATTTGCATCAAAGGCCAACACGCCTTTGTCGTCTTTGCCTCCCGCGTGAACCATGACCACCTCTCCCACAACCAGGGGCGAAGACGAGAAACCCCAGGTGGGCGGCTTTCGATCGGCAACTTCGCGGATGTCCTGCTCCCAGACCAATTCTCCCGTGCGCGGATCCAACCTTTGTAGCTGTCCGTTTGCGCCTTGCGCGAACAAGCGGCCATTGGCCAGCGTTGGTGTCGCTCGTGGACCTGGGCCGCCGAGCGGGTCGAAGAATCGCGAGGCGATCAGATGTGTCCAGACAACGACACCCGAATCCGCCATGTAGCAAACGACTGCTTCTTCGTCGCCGTGCTGCTCTTGAGTGAATAAGAGATCTCCAGCAACGACAAACGATGCCCACCCCGGTCCGACTGGGATTCGCCACAGTTCCTCCGGCGGATTCTTTGTCCAATCAACGGAGATCTCTGGGCCGTGTTGTTGGCTCAGACCATCGCGTCCGCGAAAGCGAGGCCATTCCGGGTTCGCAATCCAAAGGTCGATGTCCTTCAAGCGATCGTCTTCCACCGCCGCGTTGGACCTCGTTTTTCGTGTCGCCAGCATCATCTGCTCGGGTGTAGGCTCCCAGCGCCATTGCCAATCGATCCGCCCGTTGCCCCACATCCCGCTGCTTTGAAGCAGTGCCGTGAATCCAAAACCTAGCGTGGCAAGCAATAGAGAAATCCAAGTTCGCTTGAACGACAGGATCTTCCTGCATAGGATCACCCCAATGGCAAACGCCGCGATGCCCATCGGAACCATTATCAATACCAAGGCTGGTCCCATCATCGTTTTGTCGGACACAGCAGCGGTGATCCCCGCAGCGACCAAGATCCCGAGCAAACCGATGAAGCGTTCGCCGATGGTTGCGCGACTGAACCCCAGCCACCAAATCAGAATGCCCAAGCTGAACAAGACCGGACCCAAAACCGCCACAATGACCAGCATCATTGACTCGTCTTCGATCAATCGCGGGATGTAGCGAGTGGCAGCCATTCCCAACAAAGCAACCAAGACAGGCCAGATTCGTAGCGGCCAGTACTTTTGCTTTTGGATCTCAACCGATTCCTTCTCTTCTGCAGCAGCTTCTTTGGATTCTTCGGCTTGATCGGTGTTCACGGTTGTTCCCAAGGAATTCAGTAACTGGATTGTTTGAGTCAATTCTTACCGTTTGCCGCCAACACGCAATGGTGTTCACGTTTGCTTTCGCGCAACAAGGCTCGAGGACTCACTCGCGGCGGGGCACGAATGTGACACCAACCTTGAACGCCCGCACTTAGGCTTCTGGTGGCATGCCGTTGATCCACGGGCCTTCCAAGTGCTGATACTCAGGCGGCGTCATGGTGCTCCCTGTGTCACCTGCGTGCCAACCGGGAACATGCCTGGGCTTTGCTTTCGCTTTGCTCATTCGTTCCCAACGTTCTGACCAGCTTGCGTTGCCTTCGCTCACGTTGCCGCCATGATCGATATGAAAAACACTGCCCTCTCGGTAGCTTCGCACTGCCAGGTTGACCAACAAGACTGCTGCTGCGCCAAGCTCGGGGTCGTTGTTCACACTGGTCGGTGTGCCTGATTCGATCGCGTCGATCCAATTGCTCATGTGCATTGAAACCGTATCGAGAGCGGTTTCTGTCTGAAACGTCTCTTGCTTGAGCTTGCTGTTGCCGGTCACCTGCGGTCGTTCGGGCACAAAGTCAAATGAACCTTTCCCGCTATTGCCGCTGCACGTTTGATCGAATCGGAAGAGGCCATGGTGACCGCGGATGATGTGTTCCATTTTCATTTCAGCGCTGACCATCGTGCTGCTCACCAAACCTTGCACGCCCTCGTGGAAGTCAGCCAGGATCGAGCCCACGTCGGTGACCTCGCGACCGTCGTACTCCAAGAAGATGCCACCACCTCCGACAACTCGACCCGGGTTGCGTAGTCCGGTGGCTTTCAGCATGCCCGTGATTCGGTGAACGTACAAATCCGAGAACATTCCGTACCCGAACGGCCAATAGCATCGCCACTGTCCGAACTTGGCCCGGTCGAACGGCATCTCAGGTGCCAATCCTTCATCGGTCCCCAAGAACCGCTTGAAGTCGACGTTCTTGGGTGTCATCTCTGCGGTGATTTCGTTGTGGCGAGACATGCCGAAAGCGCCATTGCGAGCGCACTCGGTTTGGAATTGGACGACTTTTCCAAGCTTTCCCGACTCGATCATCTCTCGAGCCATGTCCCAGACCGGCAGGCTGGTGGACTGAACTCCGACTTGCATCACTTTGCCACTCGACTTCCAAGCCGACACCACCGCTTTTGCCTCATCGACCGTATGGGTCATCGGCTTTTCGCAGTACACGTGCTTGCCCGCAGCAAGGCACTCGAGGGTCATCTTCGCATGCCAGTGATCGGGCGCGCCGATCACCACCGCATCGAGTTTCTCCTGCTGCAGCATCTCGCGAAAGTCAACATAGGCGGTCGGTGTGATGCCGGACTCTGACTTCACCGAATCAACAAAACGATCTCGATGTACCGAATAGACATCGGCTACCGCAATCAAATCGATCCCGCGATTCTGCTCGTTGATGAGTTTCAGCAACGTCCGTGTCAAAGCACCGAACCCGCGTCGACCGGCGCCGATCACGGCAACCCGAAGTCGCTCGTTGGATCCCGCAGCTCTCGCATGAGATGCCGCGCTAACAAGAGTGGCTGCGCCTGCAGTCGCAGCGGAACCGCGTAGGAATTGTCGGCGGCTTGGATTGTTTTGATCTGACAAAAGGTATTCTCCCACGTGTGATCTTGAAGACCAACATTGTAGGGTAAACCAAAACCAACGATCGGGCGATTCTGTACCCATCCCAGGTAGAGTCGGCTATCGCTCAGCAAGCAACTGTTCAACCGAGCCATTGCTATCCGCAAAGCTGTCCATCGACAGTCCCATCAATCGAGCCTGCGTCAGCCAAAGGTTGGCGAGTGGAGTCCCCTCGGGCATGTTGATGTGCTGACCCGACTTCACTCGTTTGCCACCGCCAGCAACGATGATTGGTAAGTCGTTGTACTGATGCGTGGAACCGTCGCCGAGTCCTGAGCCGTAAGTAAATAGCGTATTGTCAAGAAGTGTCGTCCCGTCGGCCTCTTGAATCTGATCCATCTTTTCGAGGATGTACACGTACTGCTGCATATGGAACAGGTCCACCTTCAACAGGTCGTCGATCATCTTGGTTTGGTTGTGCGACATCTGGTGGTGACTGCGCGGAGAATCAAACAGACTCTCGAACATGTACGGAGTGTCCCATCGCTCGGGACCGACCATGAACGTTGTCACGTTGGTCAATCCGGACTGTAGGGCGACGACCATCAAGTCAGCCATCAAGCGAATGTACTCTCCACGTGGCAGGTAGGCTTCGGTTGGCTCGTCGAACTTCACCTTGGCAAGCTCCGTTCGCATTTGCTCCAGTCGATTCATTTGCTTTTCGATGGTGCGAATCGAATCAAAGTATTCCTCAAACTTCAGTTGATCGGTGTGCCCAAGGTCCCGCTTCATTGATCGGGCGTCCTCCAAAACCAAGTCAGTCACGTCGCGATAGTGATCTGCCTCTTCGGTCGAAAACAATCGCCGATACATGGCACGCGGGTCACGAATCGAGGGTGCAAGATGGCCGGTGCCAAACCAGGAGATGTTGTCGAAGTAGATCGACTCTTTGTTGTCCTTGTGGCTATTGCAGCTGAACTCAAGGGTTGGAAACGGAGTTGTCGTGCCGACCTGATCGGCGACGAGATGATCGAGTGTTCGGTCCAGCGGCCAAGCGGTTCCATTGATCGTGTAGGGCTTCGCGCTGCTGAGGTAACAGGAAGCACATTGCGCGTGAACGTCGGTGCCTTGCTGAAACGTGCGGTCCATTCCCGTGATCAGGTTGACTTTGTCTTTGAATGGCTCCAGCGGCTGCATCGTGGGCGTCAAGTCGTTCAACTGCTGGACGCTGTAGTGAGGATTCTGCTTGCCCAGTGACTTCATCACATTGCCCAGGTTGCCCTTGGGGATGATGTCGTCTGCTTCACCAGGAAAGAACCCGCGCCGAACGACACCGATCGGAACGTAGAAATGAGCCATGCGTTGGGCGACACCCGTCGCGGAAACTGGCGCAGCAAGACTCTCCAACCAAGGAAGGGCAAGCAGACTTCCGCCAAATCCGCGTAGAAACGTACGTCGTGTCGTTGTTCGCATAACTGGAGATCACAGAATGAGTCGTTTTACCTTGTCCAATTGCCCAGCCAAGAGTCTGAATGGATCAAGTGAGCCGCGGTTCACGAACCGGGCAACACGAAAACTCTTGAGGTAAATTTTAATGCACAGACAACCGGAGGCTCATGGGTTGTGAACCATTGTAGCCGCGAATGCCGTTGTTGAGGCGGTAAAGATTCCAGTGTGCCCTTCTCCGACGAATTGTCTCTCCGCACTTGCGATATTGAGTCGTCCTGGCGAGAGCGACAGGAAATTGGCGTGCAAACCCTGGCTGTTGGACGCTTCCCCTGTGTTCGAAATCTCTCATGGGTCAGAAAGATCGTAGGACGTGTGAACCACTTGTCGTCTTCGGCTGTCGAAGCAACGAGACGAGGCGTCCCTCCAACCATTGTCGAGTGAGCTGGCCTCCCCGTAAGATGACACGTCCGATCCCAAACTGTCAAGGCCAGGCA
>JBGCGI010000355.1:0-6517 GCA_045110715.1 Rubripirellula sp. | reverse complement strand
GAGCTGATTCGATGTCATCCCACTGCTGTGGCAGTTCAATGAATTGAACCCCCGCCTTTTTGGCTTCACCGAAAGCGACTTCGTAACCAACAGAGCCCTCAGTCACGCCAAAGCCAAGTAGGCGACCATGGCCACGTTTTACATGCTGACGTGCTGAAGGTCCGGCTTGCCCAGAGCCGGATTCAGGAGAGCATCCTGTCATCGTTACGATGCCAGCACCCAAGACAATAAGGAAAATCGAGAAGCCATTCATCTGCTTCGGCCAACGGAAGGTTTTTACGACACCGCCCTAAACGAAGCTAGCGATGCCTGAACTAATGGAGAGTATACCAAGGCCAGCCCGCATTGACAAAGTTGGAAGGTGTGCCCGAAGGGCCTCAGCGTAAAAACCATGTTGGCCGACCCTACGCGCTACGAGTCAGAGAGAGGTTTGGTGTCGCGGATCAATATAGCGAGTAGTTGTGAGCAAGCATCCGATTCATCGCTGAACCTTTGAAGGCCAGACCGCAAGCCACGTTCGGAGTAGTAGACCAGCCAATCGCCGCCGTCGCGGGCAATGCAATACGATTCGTTTGGGTACCCACCCGATAGGCAGTATGCGTCGGGATTGATCCCGCGAGATTTAAGAACGTCCGCCAGAGTTTTGAGGGTGAGCTTTTCCATGCACTGAGTCTGCCAACGGAAGGTTTTTACGACACCGCCCTGAACGAAGCGAGCGATGCGCGAACTACGAGAGATTGTAACAAATCCAACGCCCGTTGCCAAAGAGCGAAGGTGTGCCGTAGGCCTAGCGTAAAAACCATGTTAGGCGGCAGGGGGATAAATGGCGCGTAATGCGCCGGCAAGTACGGCGGAAGTAAGCCAACCAATTGCGGCGCCAAAGGTTGGCATGATAAAATTGCTCCCGTCGCACGGAAGGCACTGGAATATGGTCAGACCACAAATGGCGCCGGTCGCCGCCCCAGCGATCGTCGGACGTACCCAGTTGCTGGCGACCGCCAAACCGACCGAAGCGCCGAGGGTACAACCATAGGGAAGCATGGCCGACGGGACGCCGCCCTGTACGCGATAGGCAGACGTGACGAGCAGGCCACCGAGAGCACAGCCGGCTACTGCACCAGCGATCTTCTTGACGGATGCAGTGCCCATAAGTGGTTTCTGCCGCCTAACGGAAGGTTTTTACGACACCCGTCCCCAGCGGAACCAAAAGATGTCGAATCAGCAGAATTGTACCAAGTGAACGCGGCTTGAGCAAAAAGCGAGGGTGTGCCCGAAGGGCCTTAGCGTAAAAACCATGTTGTCCGCCCGGTGAATCGCCATTACGGCCAGCGAAAATCGAATGCGCCGCAATACGTCAGTCTGGGTGTTGATCGCAGTGTGGCGTCAAAACCACCAAAAGCATCAGGAAAGATCAGATAGAGAATGTTCGCATCAGGCACGGCGGAACGGATTGTTTCCAAGTCACCATCGTTTACCAAGTACGATTCGAGGTACTTGTAGCGTTGGTGGTCGTCAATTGTTTCGATAAAGTCTGAATCGAGGTAAACGTCACCAACATCATCGCGGAAACCCCAGAGCGGGTTGCGATCCTCCCAAGCGGCGTACTCTTCGTCGCTGACCGAGTCATTCGGTTCCGGTTCCCATTGCTCTTCGGTGTAGAGACAGGCCTCCTCACGCGAGGCAAAAGTGCCGACGAAAACGTGGAGTTGACTGTGAGGTTTCGACGCCATCTGGAAAAGCTAGGTGCGGACAACGGGGTTACAAACGACGGGGTGTCGCTTTATTTGCGAGTTTAGCGAAGTTGGCGAGGGAGCGGGATATTGCTTGCACCTGAGTTTGGTTCTTTTTTCTTGTTTTTGGTTGCATCGCGTTTGAATGGCCTTATGTTCACTCCAATGTTTTGAGTTCTGGGTGTGGGGCTGTGCGAACGAGGGGCTGACGGATGACTGGGAAGAACTGGGCTTTGCAACGGAAAGTTGAGCGGCATTTTGCTGGTGGCGGACGTGGCAGGACTGCACCGCGGGCTCCCGTCGTTGATGTGCTGCAGGAAGGGCGACGCCCCAGCGTCGTCAGCGGACGACCAACGATGGATGAATTTCTGCAGGCGATTCATAAGGAGATGAGGATTCGCGGATACACGCAGTCCACCTGCAAGGTCTATCGAAGCCAAATCATCGGCCTGCTGCGATGGCACGGCGGTTTGCCGCACCAAGTCACGCGGGAAGACGTCCGCGACTTTCTCTTCATGCTGTCCGAGACGGGCTCGAGCCGCTCAAAGTTGAGAGGCTCGCTGTCGGCCATCCGATCCATTTTTGACGACTTTTGCTGCCGTGAGGTGACGCTGGGGTTGGTCACGCCCCGAGGAGAGAAGAAGAGGCCCGTCGTTCTTAGTCAGGCAGAAGTCACGCGGATGATCGACGGCTGCGTTCGACAGCGCGACAAAATGCTTGTCTCACTCCTCTACGCGACTGGACTGCGAGTCGGCGAGGTGGTTCGATTGCGGTGGAAGCACGTGGATTTCGATCGCAACTGCATTCGGGTCGTTCGAGGAAAGGGTCGCGTTGATCGATCCGTGATGCTGCCCTCGTCTTACCATACGGTTCTGCACGCGTTGTGCGGCCAGTCCGATCCAGAGGCGTTCCTATTTCCCGGTCAAGGTGCTCGCCCAGACCGACACTTGAGCGTCCGCACGGTCCAGCGAATCGTTTCGGGAGCCGCTGCCTACGCCGGGATCGCGAAGCACGTGACGCCACATACGCTTCGGCACGCGTTTGCGACGCATCTGTTTGAAGCCGGCGCCGACATAAGACTGATCCAAAAGTTGTTGGGACACGCGAATTTGGAAACCACCTGCATTTACACGCACGTTGCAGACCGCGATGAGAAGTCTCTGACGAGCCCATTGGATCGGTTGGCCAAGGCTGGCTCACCAAAGCCTGCTACGCATGTTGGCAAGATGCGAGTGACACTCGGGCCGCCCAAGAGCGAGAAGCAAGAACTGTCGCCGATGAGGAACGAGACTCAAGAAGAGTCGACGCCGAAACGAAGTGTTCGCGTCGAAATCTTGTTAGAACATGGGGAGGTCGTGGAACTGCCCGGAGTCTCTGCCGCGATGCCGCGACCAGGCTGGGTCGAAATGCGAATCCCAGTGCTGGATCATTGGGAACACGCCTTGAACCGATTGCCCACAGCGATGCGTGAGCGAATCGTCCAGCCAGAGTTCTACCGAAGACTTCAAGCATGCGTTGTGCGTCGCTGGAGTCAAGCGGCTTCAAACTCAGGCCCCGACAACGCGAAGCATTTGTCGCGGACCAGAGCCGTGAACCCAATGATGGTCGCTTAGCGGGCAACGGCGACTGGGAAGGCATCTGACGACACGGGATCGCTGGCTCGTTGGGGCAGTTGCCGGCTTCGTGGCGAGTCAGGCAAAAGCTTGGGGGAGGCTGGGACTTGCCGTCGCCAGTGAACTCCCCGCCAAGACCGCGTTATCCAGATTCGGTCTTGTCTGATTCAGGCTTGGCTTGACTCCCACTGCGACTCGATCGCCGCGGGGATTCGCCTCTCACCTACGAGGTTGCGAAATTCGCAAGGGAAGCGTTTGCTGCCGCATATCGACTATGATCGGGGCATCTCGTTTGCTGTCCCTCGCATCTAGCTCCCCACCATGATTTACCGTCTGCTGCTTAGCGCCGCCCTGCTCTCGTGCTGTCTCGCCCGTGCCGAAGAGGCAGATTCGAAGGTCTCGCAGGCACCGGAGACCTGGAACATCGAATCGCCGCCGGGCCCGGTCCGCAAACAGGCGATCGACTGCGACACCGGAACATGGATGAATCTGGACGTCAGCCCCGATGGGAAAAGCGTTGTCTTTGACTTGCTGGGGGATCTGTACGTGATGCCGATCAAAGGAGCTGACGGCACCAAAGCGACTGGCAAACGCTTCCCAAAGAACCTGACCGGCTCGGTTGCTTGGGAGATGCAACCGCGTTTCAGCCCGGACGGCAATCACATCGCCTTCACGAGCGACCGAACCGGCAAGAGCAAGAAGGCCGGCGACAACATTTGGGTGATGACCAAAGACGGTGACTCTGCGACTCAAGTGACCAACGAAACCTACCGCCTGCTCAGCAGTCCGACGTGGTCACCCGACGGGAACTACCTGGTCGCTCGTAAACACTTCTCCAGTCGCCGATCGCTGGGCGCGGGCGAGTGCTGGATGTACCACCGCGACGCGATCGCGATGGGTGCAACCGCTGGGGTTGGCTTGACGAAGCGTCCGAACGATCAGAAGGACGTCAACGAACCGACCTACTCGCCCGACGGTCGCTACCTGTACTACAGTCAGGACGTGACTCCGGGCGACCAATTCGAGTACGACAAAAACTCGCACCAGGGCATCTATGCGATCAAGCGGCTTGATCTGGTCGAGGGGAAAACGGAAACCCTGATCCGTGGTCCCGGTGGTGCTTGTCGGCCAACGCCATCGCCTAACGGAAAGACGATCGCGTTCGTTCGCCGTGTTGGTGCGAAGACGGGCTTGCATCTGTTCGACTTGGAGTCGGGGAGCATTCAATTACTGTACGACGATCTTGAGCGTGACATGCAAGAAGCGTGGGCGATCCACGGCGTC
This sequence comes from Rubripirellula sp., assembly GCA_045110715.1. GTDB lineage: Bacteria > Planctomycetota > Planctomycetia > Pirellulales > Pirellulaceae > Rubripirellula. The sequence goes on along the minus strand of JBGCGI010000355.1, from coordinate 1,890 downwards.
TACAGCGGTTTCGATTGGACGCCGAATGGCCGCTCGATTGTGATCTGGGCCAAAGGCAAGATCCGCCGAATCGATGTCGCGTCCGGCAAAGCAGCGGTGATCCCGTTCCGCGTGCGCGATCAACGCGAAATCCGTCCAGCCGTCCGCCATTCAATCGACTTCGCCGGCGACGATTTCGATGTGAAGATGCTTCGCGGCGTGCGAGTGTCTCCCGCGGGGGATCAAGTCGTCTTTCAGGCACTCGGTTACTTGTACATCCGAACGCTGCCCGCAGGAGAACCCAGGCGGCTGACGAATCAAACCGATCACTTCGAGTTCTCTCCGTCGTTCTCACGTGACGGCAAGCATATCGCCTACACGACCTGGAACGACCAACAGCTCGGCACCGTGCGAGTCGCATCGACCGATCCGAAGCGTCCGGAGAGCTGGATCGTGACTCAACAGCCCGGGCACTACATGCATCCGGAATTTGCTCCGGACGGCAAGGACCTTGTCTTTGAGAAACGCGGAGGTGGCCACATTCGATCGGCACTCTGGTCACGCGAGCCAGGCGTCTACTTGACTTCGGCACGTGGCGGAAAGCCAAAGCGGGTTTGCCAAGACGGGACGCGTCCGCACTTTGCCGACAATGGAAAACGGATTTTTGTGACACGACGAAAGACCGAGAAGGAGTCGGACAACGTCACGCTAGTTTCGGTCAATCGCTCGGGGAACGATCTGCGCAAGCACTATCTGAGTAGTTGGGCAACGGACTTCCGAATCTCACCGGACGGTCAGCATGTGGCATTGATCGAGAGGTACCACGTGTTCCTGGCCCCCTTCGTTTCGACGCCCGAACCGATCGTCGTTGGCCCCAACGCCAAAGGCTTGCCGGTCACCAAAGTCAGCGAGCAGGCCGGCGACTTTGTACATTTCTCTGGCGACAGTCAATCGCTGCACTGGAGCCTTGGCCCGGAATTGTTCAGCTGCAGCCTGACCGAAGCGTTGCAACCGCCCGCCGCCAAGGATCCAAGCGACACGGCTGACGAGGAGCAGAAAGACGAACAAGCGAAAGCTCCGTTGGCGACGTCGCAATCGATCGGGTTCTCTCATCCCGCCGCCAAGCCGAGCACCAAGCGAGCCCTCGTGGGCGGCCGGATTGTCACGATGAGCGAAACCGGCGTGATCGAGGACGGTGTGATTCTGATCGACGGGAATCGGATCGTCGCGGTTGGATCACGCGAGCAGACCGATATTCCAGCAGACTACCTGCAAACCAATGTCAAGAATCAGGTCATCATGCCAGGGTTGGTCGACACGCATGCCCATGGCGCCCAAGCGACCTTTGGCATCACACCGCAACACAATTGGATCGACTACGCCCGACTCGCGTTCGGAGTGACAACGATTCACGACCCAAGCAACGACACGCACAGTATCTTTGCGGCCAGCGAACTGACGAAAGCAGGCTTGATCACCGCCCCCCGAACATTCTCGACTGGCAAGATCCTGTACGGCGCAACCGGTGCGATCAAGGCTGAGATTGATTCGCTTGACGACGCTCGTTTTCATCTCAAGCGGATGAAAGCCGTCGGAGCGTTCTCGGTCAAGAGTTACAACCAACCTCGACGTGACCAACGACAGCAGGTGATCGCTGCGGCGCGAGAGCTGGACATGTTAGTCGTTCCCGAAGGCGGATCCACTTTCATGCACAACATGACCATGATTGTGGACGGGCATACCGGAATCGAGCATACCCTGCCGGTTCAGTCAGCCTACGATGATGTGATGGATCTGTGGCGAGGGACTGAGGTTGGATACACGCCGACACTGAACGTTGCCTATGGCGGCCTGTCGGGCGAACGATACTGGTATCAACTGGATGACTTGTGGCTGCACACGCGGTTGCAA
>JBGCGI010000354.1:0-3798 GCA_045110715.1 Rubripirellula sp. | reverse complement strand
CGCGTGCAAGGTGGGTGGTACCGATTGGAGATGGTAACGGCGTCGGTGAGAATTCTTTGAGGAATACATTCCAATCGACCCGAATCAAGATGAGTGATTCGACAAAAGTACTTGCCGTGACCCATCCGGCTTTCGGCTCGAGCACGGGGCGTGTTGGAACGCGGACCGTGCGAATCTCTGATTGGGAACCATCGAAAGATTGGAGATTCGGTTGGGGGGCGAGCACGGGTGCCGCAAACGACCGGCATATCTTGGAAGACGTCTATGTGCGCGACACGACCGCCAATGTGAGCCCAGAAGTGTCCGATATTGGTAGCTCTGGGACGTTCACTGATGGAGGTAGCTTGCCCGCATTTCGATGGCGCGTGCGTGACTACAACGCGAATGCCACAAGCGTCGTAATTACCCTACAAAAATCTGAAGGCGGCCAATGGGTCAGCAAGCGATCACAAACCACCAATGTCTCGCCAAGCGTCAAGCGATACGTGGATAGCGATACGCACACACTGCAATTGACGACGCGAGATCTGGAACGCTACGGACTGGGGGTTTACAGGAGTTTTGTACGGGCCAACGATGGCACAGGGCTGGCGAGGACTGCGACTTCGCGCAGCGTGACGGTGAATGATGATGACACCCAAGCTCCTCAGATCGCCACTTTTCTAGACGGGCTCCAAGTCGTCGATGGAGATCATATCGAGCTCGAGCACGACCAAGTTTCTAATTTGCAGTGGACGGTCAGTGACAGCAACACGGGCAATTCTGGTGTTTCGTCGGCCACATCGGAGCTTTGGCGTGATGGCGAGCTTGTGGTTTCATCCAACAGTGTTTCGGATAGCTTTGACCTCTCCAACGTCGGGCCCGGCAGTTATACGTTTCGGTCTGTCGCATTCGATGCAGACCGTGACCGGGACATTGCCGGGACCACCGACTTGAGCGGTACAGAGCAGGTTTTTTCCCTGGTGCTGAGGAATACGGCTCCCGTGTTGCGCCTGGGTACGGACCAAACCATCGTGCAGGGGCAGCCGATCACACTCGCGCCTCTGGAGGTGACGGACGCCAACGGGGATGACGTCGATTTAGCGTGGTCATTTGATGGTGGGGGTACGTTTGTGGATGCGAATCCCATCGTGAGAGTGTTTGACGATGTTGGGACTTATGAAGTCATCGTCAAAGCTGAAGACGAATACGGCGCGGGCACGACGGAAACACTGGACGTGTTTGTGACCAACGCGCCGCCCTTCATCGATGCGATTGAAGGAGAGGCGAGATTTGATGAAGGCGAAGCGGTTTCCCTGCAAGTGCGGGCGTCTGATGGGCCGGCTGAGACGCTGACGTACGGCGTCGATTGGGACAGCGACGGTCTCATTGACGAAACCAATGCGACAGGGCAATTCAGTACGGTTCTGGGTTCTGGCATTCACGTGCCAGAATTCTTTGTCACCGATAACTTGGGGCTGACAAACGCGACGAGCTATGCGGTCTTGGTGGGTGCAGAGGTGCCGAATCCGCCCAGCGTGACTATCAGCAGCGAACTTGCGAGTGTCGATGAGGGGCAATCAGGAGCGGTTCTGCTCACGCTTTCGGAGGCAAGCACGAGCGATGTCGCGATTCAGATTGGTGTTTCAGGCGACATTGACCAGTCCGATTATGAGCTTTCCGATTCGGTGTTGATCATTCCCGCCGGCGAGACGACGGCTACATTTGATTTCACATCCAAATTGGATGGAGTTGATGAGCTTGATGAATCGTTCGAATTGTCGATCACAAGTGCACTCGGCGGGACACTGGATTCTGCCCAGAAGGTATCGCTTCAGATCATCGATACTGACCCGACGCCACGAGCCTGGTTTGTTGGTGGGGATCTCCAGACAGAAGAAGTCGACCGAAATTTGAGGCTTGGAGTTCAGCTGAGTAATCCCTCGTCGCGGGACCTACGGATTCCGATTTTCGCGAGCGGAAACGCGACCCAGGCGGTCGATTATCAGCTTTCAGACACCGAAGTTTTGGTGCCAGCCGGCCAGTTGTTCGGAGCGATCGATCTGGCGATCGTTGATGATTCGATTCCGGAGGTTCTGGAAACCGTTCTGCTGCAGTTGCAAGCTACGACGGAGGTGCAGCTCTCTAGCGATCCATCGTTGACCACCAACAAATTGTTGCGCATCGAGTCGAACGATGCCCCAAGCCTCGGCTTCAGTCAGTTGTACCAGGCGGTAAGTGAGGCAGATGGAACCGTGACGTTGACTGCGACGCTAACGGACGCGCCGGCGACGGTGGTGACTGCGTCAGCATTGGTCGGCGGAAATGCGGACTTGATTGGCAATCCGGAATTCCTGGAGTTCGTATTCCAGCCGGGAGAGACATCGGCGTCTGTCGATGTCGGGATCGTGGATGATCAGGTGCCAGAATTGCTGAGTTTCTTAGTGGCTGATTTTGTCACCGTAGAGGGGGCGACGTTGGGACCAGGGCGTAGGACCGTGGCGGAAGTTCAAGATGATGACTTTGCGACGCTGCAGTTCGTCTCGCTGGGCAAGACCCTCACGGAGTCTTCCACGAGTTTTCAGGTCGAAGTCAAGCTCGATAAGGTTCTGCCTGAGACGACGACCTTTCCGATCACATTGCGTGGCGGAAACGCACGGCTGGGATCCGATTTTCTCATTCAAGGAGCTTCTTCCGCGCGGATCGAGTTGACCATTCCGGCTGGAGAGACGTCAGCGTCATTTGAGATCGAGATCATCGAAGATAGCCAGATCGAACCAAACGAAAGCTTCGTTTTGGGGCTTGGGCAACCGCGAAACGAATTTGGTGAAGCTGGTACCGCCGTCATTGGTTCGCGAAATCAGTTCCGCACGGTCATTCGAAATGACGATGCATCCGTTGTCGTTCGCGGAGTAAATCGAACGGTTACCGAAGGGCAAGGCAGTATCGATATCACTGTCGGGCTCTCTTCTCCGATGGATGAGCGGGTCGATGTAACGCTAGTGTTACGAGGAACCGCGGATCCAGGAAGCGAAGTCAAGTTTGATGATGGGGCGCGAAAGACGATTCCATTTTTTCCTGGTGAAACTAGCAAGGGATTGAAGTTGTTCATCGTCGACGATGATCGAGGAGGCGAGCCGGTAGAGTATGCGGAAGTGGTTGTGCAGGCACCGATTCCGGTTTCGGGGCCCAGGCGAAGGCTCACGATCACTGACACCGACGAGCTCAATGCGCGGTTTGCCAGCGGGGACAGTCGACGTTTTGAGAACGAAGGGACGATTCGGATTCCCATTCGATTGAACGGTACTTCTAACCAAGAAACAGTCGTACTGATCAAAGATCCTCGGCGTAGTGAGCCCGACTTAGTGACGATTCCAGCGGGCGTCGAAGAAATCATCTACGAGGCTCCGCTCAACGACAACGGAGGGTTCGACGTTACGCAGCACATTCTGTTTCGACTTGTGGCTGGTGTTGGGGTCAACGTCGATCCGAAACAGACGCATGATGCGATCGTTTACGACGACGAAGCCGATGATGCTCGAGATCGCCCTTGGTACGATGGCAGACGGCTTGACTACACACGCTGGGTGAATGGGCGCAGCCTAGACGCGTGGATTGACGACGTAGGCAACCCTGCGAGTTTGCTGGGTTTTGAAGGTTTTGAAGCTGAGAAGCGTTTCTTCCAAAGACTAGGAGATGCCACAGTCTCGCTGGCCACGACTATCATTGAAGATTTAATATCCGACCCGATCGGAAATCTGATTAACGACGGGGCGTGTGACTTGATAGGCGTCGCAGCCGAAGCTGGTGCATTTGTGA
>JBGCGI010000353.1:0-7862 GCA_045110715.1 Rubripirellula sp. | reverse complement strand
GGGCCGATATCGAGTGCTCCGCAGTTCGGTCTTCCTGGAGGATTTCAACCACAAAACGGGCGTAGTCTTCCGAACAAGTGTAGAGCGAGAACGCCGCGTTGGCGCGCTCGTAGTAGTTTCGATTCGCCTTAACTTTCCCCTCGTGGTCATGCCCGCAAGCGGCGTTGACCATCAATCGATCGTCCCATCTGAAGCGTGTGTTCGTGAGACCAAGCGGCTCGATCAGTTGCTCGCGGGACAACGTATCCAGCTCGGTTTCCGTGATCGCTTCAACAGCGCGCTGTAGCATCAACACACCTTCGCCCGAGTACCGAAATTTTGTTCCAGGATCGAATCCCAACGAAAGCGGGCCACCGGAGCGCCAGCCGCCGCGACGCCAATTCGGAAAGCCCGTCGTGTGTGTCAGCGCCATTTTCGCGGTAATTCGACGATGGCGTGGCTCTGCGTCCATGTAATCCGCTTTTAGGTAATCAACGAGCGGCTGATCGAGCTTGAACTTTCCTTCTTCGACCAGCTTCAAGAATAGGTACGCGAAAAATGGTTTGCTAATGGAGCACGCTTCCATCACCGTATCGGGTTAACCGCGATGCTGCTTGCCAGACCAACGCACGCAGTATCCCCGCGTCCAATCCAACTGCCCCTTTTCGATCAGTGCAAGCGAAACACCAGGAACATGGTTGCTGTTCATCAGTCTGGGTAGACGATCCTCGAACCGATCGATACGTCGACGTAGGGAGGCCGTCAGTGGTGCTGGCCCGTAGGTACGTGGCGCTGACCGCAATCGCGACGACTGATCATCTCCCCCAGAACGACCGGCTTCGACGGTCCCAACACCATGTCGTTGACAGATTTCAGCGACAAGCTCTGGTCGAATCGCGTCAACCACACGCCCCTGGTACCCCTTTGTCGTCACTGCCTGCAACATGCTGTTGATAACGGCTTCTTCCGTGGCATCGCGGACTGCCTGAAAAAGCGGGGACATTCGATCATCTCGCAGTAACTCAGTCTGCTCGCGCGTCGCATCGGACTCGTAGGGCAACCGCAAACTCTTCGCGGTTGAAAACGCGATCACGTAGTCGCCGCTCCCATGCGAAATCGGCGAGCCGGCTGCCGCCAATCCCAGCGGGGCACGTCGAGCCAGTCTCTGCAGCCGTCGTGAATCCAGCGGCGCATCGGTGGCCACGACCACGATGCACGATCCGTGCTCCTGCGTCTTTATTTCGTCCTTCAGATAGTAGCGTCCAAGCTCGCGTCCGACCGGCGCACCGGAAACCGTGAGTGAACCACCAAAATTCGTTTGCACGAGTACGCCCACCATGAATCCACCCAAACTTGCTGGGAGCTTTCGCGAAGAGCTTCCGATTCCGCCTTTCCACCCCATGCAACGAACCCCCGTTCCGGCTCCAACGCAACCCTCTTCAACTGGTCCGCCATGAGCCTCTTCCAATGCTTGAACGACGTCCTTTGCTGACACTCGCCTCTGTCGAATGTCATTCAGAAACCCATCGTTACATTCGCCGACGATGGGGTTCACCGACCGGACGGTTTCGCAACCCGGCTGCTGGAGACTCCAGCCTACCAGCGCATCCGCAGCAGCAAAGGTACTGAGCGTGTTGGTCAGAATGATCGGTGTCTCGATCACACCGAGTTCGTTGATTTGCGTGGTCCCTACGATCTTCCCAAATCCGTTTGCGACGTGAATTGCCGCTGGAACTTTGTGCAGAAACACATTGCCTGAATGATGCTTTACCGCGGTGACTCCTGTACGAATCGCGTCTCCGTTCACGAGCGTCTGGTGCCCAACCCGAACACCTTCAACGTCGGTGATCGAATTTTCAGCTCCAGTTGGCAGCACGCCAATCGAAATGCCAAGGTCACGTAGCCGGGGACGGTCCGTCTTTTCGTCAGCGTTCCGTGTTTGGGCACCCGCCGGTGTTTGCGCGTCCGCCACAGTCGGCAATGAAATGCTGAAGAGGCAGAGGAATGCTGAGCAAATGGAACGAATCATGCAAAATCAACGACACGAGGGAGAAGAAACTAAAACACACCACTGTCACTTCCAACCACGATCAGGGTCGATCGTCGAATTCGTAGCAATTCAACTTCAACTTACGCCGAGGGCCCTTCGAGAGACTCAGTTGACTCGCTCTGGCGTTGCTGTGACTGACGCCATCTTAGACCGAAGTACCAATACATCGCCAACTGAGTTCGCGAAGTGCGATCGTGACACGCGTTGGCCAACTTTCACCGGGGACCGCGGGACGACCTGTTGCCAACGCACCCTCGGCCGTGAATCGAGCCCATCGCCTTGGTCTGTTCGCTCACGAAAAATGATCATCCCAGGCTGGATCAGAAAAACCAACCCGAACGATTCTTAGCAATGGCTCATACGATCTCGCGGATCACTTCGCCCTCGTCCATCAGCATGTGCGGTCGGCCAGTAGGATCGTGAATCATCGTTCTGGGGTTGATCCCAAGGTGATGATAGAGTGTCGCGATCACGTCCGAGTAGGCGACCGGATGCCCCGTGACTTCGCCCGCCACACGGTCGGTTTCGCCCAATACAACACCGCCGCTCATGCCGCCCCCCGCCATCATCCCCATCGACAACCTTGGCCAGTGATCGCGACCACCTTTGGCGTTGACTTTTGGCGTTCGTCCAAACTCGCCCCATGCCAACACGGCCACGTCATCTAACATGCCACGCGACTCTAGGTCGGTCACCAAAGCATGGAAAGCGAAGTCGAAGAGCGGACCGAGATGTGCCATCCGAACATTGTTGTCGCTGTGCGTGTCAAAATCACTGAGCGAAACACTGACCACTCGCACGCCCGCTTCCACAAGACGACGAGCAAGCAACAACTTCAACGCCGCGTCGGGGCCCTCACTCGTGCTCGACTGAACTCCCTCCGCTTTCATTTCAGGTGTGTAGTGAGCGATGACCTTGGCACCTTCTTTCTCGATGTCCATCGCTCCGGCAAACGCACCCGAGGTCAGAATTCTATAGGCCTGCTTGGTGAAATGATCCATCGCCGCCATCGACCCTGAACTGTCCAAGGTACGATTGAATTGATCGATATTCTTCAGCAGCGCCAATCGATCATCGATTCGTGAAACGGGCAACTCCTTGATTAACTTCAATTCCGTTTTGTGATCACTGCCCAATCGCGCGAGTTCGCCCTTCATCCCCTCTTCGAGTTCCCGTTTCCAACGATCGGAGATGTCGGGCCGAAATGGATTCACGCTCGGGCCCAAGAAACCTGGTCTCGCGCTGTTGCGAACAAGCGGACGCCCCTGCATCAGATCGACGAAGTTAGGCACGTCGTCTTCCGGCGTGCCCATCAAATGGTTGACGACGCAACCGAGGGCTGGTCGACCACCTATCGATCGCAAAGCGGCTTCCTTGTAGCCAGACTGACATTGAAACGCGTGGTGCTTGCCATCGGATCCAATCAACGAGCGGAGGAACACCAACTTGTCAGCAATCTTCGCGCAGCGCGGCATCAATTCGGTTAACTGTATCCCCGGCACGTGACTGCTGATCGGCGTAAAGGGACTGCGTAGATCCACCGGCGCATCGGGCTTCGGATCGATCAGATCCATCTGCGGCGGCCCACCGTCTAGATGGATCACGATGATCGATTTTCGAGAAGAGCCTTTGCCTGAGGCCTCCTCTGCAGCCAGCAATTCGGGCAGGCTCAATCCCGCAATCCCAAGGGACCCCGCGCACAGAAATCCTCGTCGGGACACACCTGTGCAATTGGTCAATTCACGGCCTGATGTGAAGCGCAACATGGAAAGGCATGACCTCGTAGCGTTCGGACGGTCGATTATCAGCGGAAAGACAGCCCTCGCTGATTCAACAAGCCGCTTTCAAGGACATCATTTTAGCACGAATCGATCTCTGAGATGAACATCGCCTACAAGCCAGCACGATCGTCAGCGAGGCCTGCTCTGGCAGCGTGCCGTCAACGCTGCTGACGTTTGTTAGAATCGCCGGAATACAGCAACTCTTTCCGTCTTTCGGGACAGCCGCATTGGGATCGCCCACGTGAGAAACTGCAACGATTGGAACCGTCTTTTACGGAAGGCGAGTGCTTGGAGTTTGTCCCTCGCCGTAACTATCCTCGCCGCCCATGCTCCAGCGAAAGCGGAAGATATCGTCGCCGATGTTCTGCTACGTGGCGGCCAGATTGTCGACGGCACGGGTGCCTCAATCCGCACAGGTGACGTCGCGATTGCTGACGGAAAGATCCTCACCCCCGGCGATGAGGACGTTGTCTCAGCGACTTGGTCGATCGACTGCACCGGTTTGATCATCTGCCCAGGCTTCATTGACCTTCACAATCATTCCGATGGCGAGATCGAGCGGGCTGCGACGCGGTCGGCTGTCAACTACATCACTCAAGGTTGCACCACGATGGTCACCGGGAACTGCGGAAGCGGGCCTGTGGATGTCGCGAAGTACTACGAGAAAATTGATCAACATGGCGCGGGAACGAACATCGCCCACCTGATTCCGCAAGGCAATTTGCGAAAACGCGTTTTGGATTCGGATCGTATTGAACCAACCGACGCACAGCTCGAAGAAATGCGTCTCCTGGCGGATCAAGCGATGCGAGACGGTGCTTGGGGAATGTCAACGGGTTTGATCTACGTGCCGAGTTCTTTCGCTTCTACCGAGGAAATCACTGAGATTGCGAAAGTCGTTGCGAAACATCGCGGGATCTATGCCAGTCACATCCGCGGTGAGGGCACATCGCTCTTGGAGTCGGTTGATGAGGCATTGAAGATTGGTCGTGAAGCAGACGTACCCGTGCATATCTCGCACTTCAAGTCGAGTGGCCGGGCCGCATGGGGACTGGTCCGCGAAGCCGCTCGCGTGATCGCGGCCGAGCGTCTGAGAGGGCGAAGCGTGACCGCCGATCAATACCCCTACATCGCTTCCAGCACTTCCCTTGGCGCAACCGTGCTTCCTAGTTGGGCACGCGAAGGGGGCAAGGCAGACTTGAACAAGAGGTTCGACGACGACAGCAAGCGAATGCGAGAACTGATTGCCAAGGCGCTTCGCAGCGCCGACGATGGAAAGTCCATTCGAATCGCGAACTATAAAGCAAACTCAAAATGGGTCGGCCAGAACCTCGCGGCGATTGCCAAATCCGAGAATCGACCGATCCTAGAAATTGCGATCGAAATTTTGCGGAACGGAGGAGCAAGCGTCGTCAAGTTCAGCATGAGCGAAGAAGACGTGCGTCACATCATGGCCATCGATTGGGTCGCAACCGCCTCCGATGGCAGTGCAAAGTTGCCCGGCGCGAACAAACCACACCCACGCAACTATGGCACGTTTCCTCGTAAGCTGGCTTACTATTCACTGCAGGAGAAAGTGATTCCGCTCGAACAAGCGATCCGCAGCATGACGGGACTTCCGGCCAAAATCCTATCGATGAGTGACCGTGGACTGATTGACGACGGGATGGCAGCCGACATCACCGTGTTTGATCCGAAAACGCTACGAGACACAGCAACCTTTGACGCCCCGCACCAGTACGCCGAAGGAATCCGCTACGTATTCGTCAACGGCCAACCGGCGTTGGTGAACGGAAAGTGCACCGGAACACTCGCCGGAAAGGCACTGCGTTACTCGCCTGCAACTTCGACAGAAACGAAACCAGACAAACCGGCTGGCGAGTCAAAAAAGTTGTCGCCGTTAATGCAAGTCGTTGACTTGTCGATCGGCGAGTCACAATCCGTGCAATTGAACGATGGTACTCAGGTAACCGTCAAGCTGATCGAGTTGCGCGAACAGCGTGATTCGATCAGCGAGGCTGTTCGCCGCGCCGAGGTGACCGTTGAAGTGGACGGCAAGCGAGTGCAGCTCGTCTCTGCGACTTACAATCTGCCAAAGATGGTGGGCAATGTGCAAATCGATTGCTCCGTCACAAGCGGATACAACAGCAATGGACGTTCATCGTCTTGGGGTCTGGAGAAGGACGCTCGACTCAGGCTCTGGCCAGCCGACTCACCCTGGATTCGCCCCGAGACGTTCAGCTATCCAGCCCGGCAACGCTGGTTTGCCACCCATACCCAAATGGCGAATCAGCCGACCTATGTCGATGGCGGTGACCAACCAAGCCGCAAAACAATCTATTACCACAGTGGTCTCGACATCGGTGGCACCGAAGGCCACACAGAAGTGATTGCCGCAACCGATGGACTCGTTGTCTCGGCAGGCGTGGAGGTGTTGCCCGAGCACAAGAACGACACACCAGTCAGCCCTCGATACGACGTTGTTTACATCCAGGATGCTCGCGGGTGGTATTACCGTTACAGCCATCTGAAGGAAATTGACGAGCAAATCAAACCGGGACGCGTGATCTCGATGCGTGACCGAATCGGCCTGCTGGGCAAGGAGGGTGGCAGTGGCGGCTGGACGCATCTTCACTTCGAGATCAAGTCGCGACAACCGTCAGGCCAATGGGGCACACAAGCTGGTTACGCTTTTTTGTGGCAAGCGTATCTGCGGGAGCACGACCCGGCAATCATCGCGGTCGCTCGCCCCCATCACTTCCTTCAAACAGGCGAATCGGCTGAACTGGACGCCAGCAAATCTTGGAGCAGGGCGGGCGGCAACTTGAAGTACGAGTGGTCGTTGCACGATGGAACTTCAGCCCAGGGACCACGCCTCACTCGAAAATATGAAACTGCTGGAACGTTCAGCGAAGTCGTCAAAGTAAGCGACGGAGCGGGGAACATCGCCTACGACTTTGGCATCGTCCAAGTTGTCGACCGAGACACCCCTCATCAATTGCCTCCGACGATTCATCCAACGTACTCGCCGACATTCGGCATCCGGCCTGGCGATCCAATCCGCTTCACCGTGAGATCGTTTCGCACGACCGCTGGAAAGGAAACCTGGGACTTCGGTGACGACGGTCCTGTTGTCGAAGTCGAATCCGACGGGAACCGAGACAAACTCAGCCCCGATGGTTACGCGGTCACCTCCCATCGATTCGAGAAGCCCGGCGACTACATCGTTGGCGTTGAGCGAACCAATGAGTTTGGCCTGACTGCAACGGGACACGTTCACGTGCGGGTAGAGGCTGCACAGCCGCGCGAAGTTCAGGTGAACAAAGATGTCTCCTATCTGGGCGATGACCGCGAAGAAAAGATGGACCTGTATCTCCCCACCGAGAATCACGGTGGTCCTCGACCGGCAGTCTTGATCATTCATGGCGGCGGCTGGACCGGTGGAGACAAAGCCGCCGGACGCGAGCAAAACATTGGCAACACGCTCGCCAAGGCGGGATACGTTTGCGCGAGTATCAACTATGTGTTGGCAAACGAGGACGATCGCCTCGACCGGCGGCTCAAGCAAGTCTGGCCGAAAAACTTGCATGATTGTAAGAGGGCAGTGCGGTTCTTGCGAAAAAACGCCAAGCAATACAACATCGATCCTGATCGGATCGGTGCGATCGGCGGATCGGCCGGTGGCCATCTTGTCTCCCTGCTGGCGACCACCAACGCCGACGATGGACTCGACCCTGCAGACGCCGACGATATTTCTTGCAGAATCCAAGCCGTGGTGCCGATGTACGGCGTCCATGACGTCCTGCAGCAGGCCAAAGTTCGCGAAACCTTTTCCGTCATGAACGAGAGCGAGCGAGAGCTATGCCGTCGCGCATCACCGATCACCTATCTCTCGTCCGATGATCCACCGGCGCTCATTTTACACGGAACCAAGGACCAGCTCGTGCCGGTCGAGCAGTCTCAGATCTTGCATGATCAACTTCAGAAGGCCGGAGTGCAAACCCAACTGCACATCATCGAAAACGCGCCACACAGTTTTCATCTGCAACCGA